>NZ_AECZ01000005.1 GCF_000179555.1 Solidesulfovibrio fructosivorans JJ] | reverse complement strand
AACCCTTTCTACAGAAAGGGCTCCCCCCCGGTTCTTTCGCTATGGCGAAAGCAGCACCTTGATGTCACAGACGTTGGTGTTGGTGGGGCCGGTGACGAGCAACGCATCCACGGCTTCGAAATAGTGATAGGCGTCGTTTTCGGCCAGATACCGGGCCGCGTCCAGGCCGAGCCCCTGGCCCCGGCGCAGGATGCCCAGGGAGGCGAACGCGCCGGTGGCGTCGGTCGGGCCGTCGGAACCGTCGGTGGAAGCGGCCAGGAACACCGCTTCCTCGGCGTTTTTGGCGTCCCGGGCCAAATCGGCCAGAAAGGCCAGGGCCATCTCCTGGTTGCGCCCGCCCTTGCCGGTGCCGCGAAGCGTCACGGTGGTCTCGCCCCCGGCGATGACGCAGGCCGGGCGCGTAAGCGGCACGCCGTACTCGGCGATGTCCTTGGCCATGCCCAAAAACAGATGGGCCATCTCCCGGGCCTCGCCGGTCAGGTGCGAGGTCAGGACCACCGTTTCGTAGCCAAGCTCCTTGGCCTTGTCCCGTGAGGCGAGCAGCGCCTGGAAATTGGTGCCCACCAGCACGGTGCGGGTGTGGACGAAGGCCGGATCGCCGGGCTTTGGCGTTTCCGGGGCCCGGCCTGCGGCCACGTCGAGCAGCACGGCCAAAGCCTCGGGCGCGATCTTGCCGGCCACGCCGTAACGGTCCAGCACGGCCAGGGCGTCGGCGGCGGTGGTGGGATCGGGCACGGTGGGGCCGCTGGCGATGACGTCCAGGTCGTCCCCCACCACGTCGGAAAGCAGCAACCCCAGACAGGAGGCCGGGGCGGCGGCCGCCGCCAGCCGGCCGCCCTTGACCGCCGACAGCTTCTTGCGCACGCAGTTGATCTCCTGGATGGTCGCGCCGCAGGAGAGCAGCACCCTGGTGGTTTCCTGCTTGTCGGCAAGCGTCAGACGCCGGGCGGGCAAGGACAAGGGCGCGGCCAAAATGGCCGAGCCGCCGCCGGACACGAGCACGATGACCAGATCGTCCGGCCCGGCCGCCCGGGCCATGGCCAGGACCTCGGCGGCGGCGGCCACGCCCCGGGCGTCCGGCACCGGATGGGCCGCCTCCATGAGGCGAACCCGGGAAAGCTTTTCCAGGTAGCCTTCCTTGACCGCCACCACCCCGCCGGCGATGCGTTCCCCGAGCAGCTTTTCGAGCCCCAGCGCCATGCGCGCCGAGGCCTTGCCCGCGCCCAGGACATAGATGTTCCTGAAGCGGGAGAGGTCGTATTCGTGACACTCGGTTTCGGTGTGCACGCGCAGGATGTCGCCATTTTGCGACAGCACGCGCTCCATCATGGCAAGCGGGTCCACCCGGCCCAGTCCGGCCCGGAAAATGGCTTCGGCGTCGGCACGGCAATCACGCATCGCACTACCTCCCCGCCCTATCGCGTCGTTTCTTGAAATACGTCCCTTGTCTTGCGCGCCCGCAACAACGGAGCAATCGGCAACTCCCCCATACCCCATAAAAAGTTTTTGCGGGAGGGGGTCCGGGGGAGGGGCTTTTTTCAAAAAGCCCCTCCCCCGGAAATCCCCGCCCCCCTTCCTGGCCAAAAGGCTTCTCTCCGCGTAACCTGTCCAGACGGGCGTCAGCCCGTTGCACTCCAACCCGCCGAGGCCGCCATGCCCTATCCGGAAATGACCCTGCTCGCCTACAATCGCGACGTCATCGAAAACGACTTCATCTTCGGCACACCGGACCGCGACGTCCCGGGGACCCCCGGCTTTTGGCTGGCGCTTCGGGGCAACGAGATGGTCATGCGGCCGGCTTCCGGCGCGCTGGAGCTTCCCTTCGGCCTGGAGCCGCTGCCCGGCCCCCACGCCGTCTCCCCGGTCTATGTCGGCACCTGGCAGGGGAAGCCCCTGCGCGCGGTCCGGCTCGAGCCCGAGGCGGCCATTCCCGAACCTTTCGTCCCGGTAGCGGCCGGCTATCGCGGGGAGGCCCTCACCGAAGCCCAGCTCACCCTGTCCGGCCTGGCCCGGCAGGTGCTCCACTGGCGCGACCGCAGCCGCATCTGTCCGGCCTGCGGCGGCGCGCCCACGGAGATCACCGGCAGTTTCGGCGCGCGCTGCACGGTCTGCGCCCGGGAATATTACCCGCGCATCCACCCGGCCGTGATCGTGCTCATCCGGCGCGGCGACGAGGTGCTGCTCGTGCGCAAGCCCGACTGGCCGGCCGACCAGTACGGCATGGTGGCCGGGTTCGTGGAATTCGCCGAATCCTTGGAGGAATGCGTGGTGCGCGAAGTCCTGGAGGAAACGGGGCTGACCATCCGCGACCTGCGCTACGTGGGCAGCCAGAACTGGCCCTTCCCCAGCCAGATCATGGCCGGGTTCGTAGCAGAATACGCCGGGGGCGAACTCGTGGTGGACAAGACGGAACTGGAGACCGCGCAATGGTTTTCGCCCGCCTCCCCGCCGCCGGGTCTGCCCCCGCGCACAAGCATCGCCCGGCGTCTCCTCGACCGCCACGCCCCGGAGCTGGTCGCCGCCGCCTCAAGACCTTAAAAAACCGTACGTTGCGGCGGGAAATGCGTTGACAGCCCCAGCCGGCTCATATATAGGATCAATCAAGTCCTATTAATCCATATTGAGGTCGTCCATGCGCCTGACCCGAGCCGGCGAATACGCCATCCGATGCGTCCTGTACCTGGCCATGCACCAGGATCGGACGCTCATTTCCCGCAAGGAAATCGCCGAAGCCATGGAGATCCCGGCCCAATTTTTAGGCAAGGTCGCCCAGAGCCTGTCCCGGGCCGGCATCATCGCCATCCGCCAGGGAGCCCAGGGCGGCTACGAGATGGCCAAGGCCCCGGAAGCGGTGTCGCTGCTCTCGGTGGTCGAGGCCATCGACGGGGAAATCTTTTTAAACGACTGCATCCACCGTCCCGACACCTGCACCCGGCAGACCATCTGCTCGGTGCACCGGGTGTGGGAAACGGCTCGCCGGCAACTGCGCGAAACGCTGGCCGGCACGACCCTGGCCGCGCTGGCCCGGGAGGAGGAGCAGGCATGCGCCAAACGGCCGACGCGGCCGTCGCAAATAGACGCAGGCGGGTAAAAAATCGTCGTGGGGTTGGTGCATTTTCTCTGACGGGGTGCTAGGTACGGGCCAAGGCCTTGAAGGGCCGGCAAAAAGGCCCGGGACAACCTGGCGCGGCCGCCGGGGAGAATGCAACAAGGGATTTTTTGATCAGACGGAGGAAAAGGAGACCGATCATGGACGTGTTATTGCTTTCCCGGTTGCAGTTCGCCTTTGCCACATTCATCCACTTCATCTTCGTGCCGCTCACGCTCGGACTCTCGTTCATCGTGGCGGTCATGGAAACGAAGTACGTGCGCACGGGCGACGAAACGTACAAGAAAATGGCCAAATTCTGGGGCCGGCTGTTCCTGATCAACTTCGCCCTGGGCGTGGTCACGGGCATCACCCTGGAATTTCAATTCGGCACCAACTGGTCGCGCTATTCGACATACGTCGGCGACATCTTCGGCTCGCTTCTGGCCATCGAGGCCACGGCGGCCTTTTTTCTGGAATCCACCTTCATCGCTGTCTGGGTCTTCGGCTGGAAAAAGCTCTCGCCCAAGTTCCACGCCACCTGCATCTGGATCGTGGCCTTCGCCGCCAACCTGTCGGCCCTGTGGATCATTTTGGCCAACGGCTTCATGCAGCACCCTGTCGGCTACGTGATCCAGAACGGCCGGGCCGAACTGGCCAGCTTCACCGACGTCGTCACCAACGGCTACGCCTGGAACGAATTTTTCCACACCGTCACCGGCGCCTGGGCCCTGGGCGGCTTCTTTGTAGTGGGCGTGTCGGCCTGGCACCTGCTGCGCAAGCAAAACGTCGACTTTTTCACCAAGTCCTTCCGCATCGGCGCGGCCTTCGCCCTGATCTTCGCCCTGGCCGTGGCCCTGGTCGGCCACCGGCAGGGCAACATCGTGGCCGAAGCCCAGCCGGCCAAGCTCGCGGCCATGGAATCCCACTGGGAAACCCAGGCCAACGCCCCCATGTACCTCGTCCAGGTTCCCGATCCCGAGAACGAGGGCAACAGCGTCCAGTTCGGCAAGATCCCGAGCATCTTAAGCATCATGGCCTTCAACAACCCCTCGGCCGTGGTCAAGGGCTTGAAAGACTTCCCCAAGCAGGACCGCCCCCCCGTCACCCTGACCTTCACCGCCTTCCGCCTCATGGTGGGGCTCGGCACGCTGATGATCATCGTGGCCATCCTGGCCTTTATCGCCCGCCATCAGCCGGCGGAAAGCTCGACCAAGCTGCTCAAGCTCTTCGTCTGGTGCATCCCCGTCCCCTACCTCGCCCTGCAAGCCGGTTGGGCCGTGGCCGAGGTCGGACGCCAGCCCTGGATCGTCTATGGCCTCATGCGCACCAAGGACGCCGTTTCTCCCCTGGCCACCTCCCAGGTCGCCATCAGCCTGGTCGCCTTCTTCGTGGTCTACATCCTGCTTGCGGTCATCGACATCTTCCTTCTGGCCAAGTACGCCCGCAAGCAACCGGCCTAAGGCACAGTGGCGACACGGGAACCGTAAGACGCAAGAAAGCCCGAACCCGGCCCGGCCGGTTTGACAGCAAGGAGAATGGCCATGGATCTCGGAACAATCTGGTTCATCCTTTGGGGAGTGCTCTGGGCGGTTTATTTCGTCCTGGACGGCTACGATTTCGGCATCGGCATCATCCGTCCCTTCTTCTCCAAAAACGATACGGAAACCCGTATCATGTACAACGCCATGGGTCCCTTCTGGGACGGCAACGAAGTCTGGCTCATCACGGCCGGCGGCGTGACCTTCGCCGCTTTCCCGAAAACCTACGCCATCATGTTTTCCAGCCTCTATACGCCGCTGATGCTGCTGCTGTTCTCGCTGATCCTGCGCGGCGTCACCCTGGAATTCCGCTCCAAGGTGGACAGCGCCGGCTGGCGTAAGCTCTGGGACGTCTGCAACTTCCTGGGCAGCTTCCTGCCGGCCTTGCTCCTTGGCGTGGCCTTCGCCAACATCTTCATGGGCATCCCCCTCGACCAGGACGGCATCCTGCAGGGCAACCTCTTCACCCTGCTCAACCCCTACGGCCTGGCCGGTGGGCTGCTGTTCGTCTTCCTCTTCGCCCACCACGGCGCGCTGTGGCTGGCCCAGAAGTCCGAAGGCGAAGTCCGCGAGCGCGCGCTCCGTACCGCCGGCAAGCTCTGGCCGGTGGTGGCCGCGCTGGTGGTGCTGTTCCTCGTCATGTCCTGGTTCATGACGCCGCTTTTCAACAACTACCTCCTCCATCCGGCGCTTTTCATCCTGCTCCTCGTGCCGGTGGCCGGGCTGCTTTTGACCTACAAGTACCGCCGCGAGGCACGCCCGCTGGCCTCCTGGGTCGGCTCTGCGCTTTTGATCGGCGGAGCGGCCCTCTTCGGCGTGTTCGGCATCTTCCCGGCCCTGCTGCCCTCGAGCCTCAACCCGGCCTGGTCGCTGACCATCGAAAACTCCTCGTCCACGCCGCTGACGCTTTCCATCATGCTCGGCGTGGCCCTGGTCTTCGTGCCCATCGTCATCATCTACCAGGTCTGGGCCATGCACCTGTTCCGTCACCCCGTGACCCAGGAAGACCTGGATTACGACGAAGCCTATTAGTCGATCATTGCCTGCCCCCCTCCCAGCCGCCGTCGGGTCCGCCCGGCGGCGGTTTTTTATCTATGAGGGAAAGAGATGCGAGAGGGGAAACCCTTTGAAAAGGGTTCTCCCCTCTCGCGCTCTCCCCTTCCTAAAGCTTTTTCCTTTTTTTGATATTGACAACCATTATCATGAGGAATAAGACAAATCCCAGCCCATCCGGGACATTATGCAACCACAGCCAAGACGTACCGTGAAGCACCCGATGTTCAAGCCGCCCTTTTTCGACGATCCCACCCTGCCCGACCTCCAGTCGCCTGAATCCGCATCCCGGCGGGAAACGGTCATGGCCGCCGTCCACGAGCTGGCCGCCTCCCTCGGCCGGGCCATCGACGCCAAGGACCCGCACACCCTGGCCCACTCCGAGGAAGTGGCCGAGGTGGCCAGGGTCCTGGCCCGAAGCCTGGGCCTGTCCTCGCCCGAGGCCGACATCGTCCATGTGGCCGGCCATTTGCACGACATCGGCAAGATCGGCGTGCCGGACGCGGTGTTGTGCAAGCCCGGCCGCCTGACCGAGGCCGAGTGGGACCGCATGCGCGCCCATCCCGCCATCGGGGCCGAGATTCTGGCCCCGCTGTCCTGCCTGTCCGGACTCGGCGTGGTGGAGATGGTGGCCGCCCATCACGAACGTTTCGACGGCGGCGGCTATCCGCTGGGCCTTGCCGGCCGGGCCATCCCCATCGGCGCGCGCATCATCGCCGTGGCCGACAGCCTGTCGGCCATGCTGCAAAGCCGGCCCTACCGCCCGGCCATGACCTTCGAGGCGGCCCGGGCGGAACTCCTGCGCTGCCGGGGCGCCCAGTTCGATCCCGATGTGGTGGCGGCGTTCCTCGCCGCCCAGGATGTCGTGCGCCAGCTGTGCCGAAGCCTTCGCGAAAAGGATCGTCCGCTCTTTCCGGGCATGTGTGGCCCGGAGCGGCCGGGCGTACGGCCATGACTTCCGATACCGCCACGGCATCCCCCCATGCCCGGGCCGGGGTGGATGCTCCCTCCCCGCCCCGCGCCGCGCAACTCTCTCCTGGGAGCCTGCTTGGCGTCAGGGCCCGTATGCGCGTAGCCCTCCTCGTCCTGCTGGCCCTGCCTCCGGCGCTGGTCCTTTTCCTGGTGGAAAAAGGCTATGTGGACTCGGTCAGCCGCATGCTCGGCCTGTGGCTGGCCGTGGCCCTGGTCATGGTCCTGCCCCTGGCCCGGCTGGTCGCCCGGTTCGTGGCCCTAGGCGAAATCGCCACGCTCAACGCCTTCTGCGCCACCCTGCGTCGCGGCGAATACCACCGCCGTCTGACCCTGCCGCCCGAACGAAACGACGAGCACGAGATCCTGCGCCTCATGCGCGACCTCAACTGGCTGGCCCACGGCGTGGAAACCCGCGAGACGTGGCTGAAGACTTTGCTCGAGGAGGCGCAGCGCCGCGAACGCCACTTCGCCGATCTTTCCTGCACGGACGCCCTGACCGGCATCTGCAACCGCCGCCACTACGACGAGACCCTCCCGCCCCTGCTCGAGGAGGCGGCCGGCGCCGGTTACGAACTGTGGCTGCTTTTGATCGACTGCGACCGGTTCAAGACCGTTAACGACACCTACGGCCATCCGGCCGGGGACACGGTCCTGGCCGCCATGGGCGCGACCCTGCGCGAATCCACCCGCGAGGGCCTCGACCTGCCGTTTCGCCTGGGCGGCGACGAATTCGCCGTTATCCTGACCAGGCTTCCGGCCGCGGCCGCCCACCGCGTGGCCGAGCGTATCCGGGCTCGATTCGCCGCCGCGACGCCCTACGGGGCCACGGCCAGCATCGGCATCGCCCGGCTCGCCCCGGACCGCGACGCGCCGCTTTTGCTTCCCTCCCTGACCGCCCGTTGCGACGCGGCCCTTTACGTGGTCAAGGCGGCCGGGGGCAATGCCACCGGCTTTGCCGACGGCTGCGCGCCCGAAACCGAAATCGACCTTGCTTTTATTGAAAATAAAAATCGCAATTCAAATCTGTAGAGCCACCATGTCCCCGCCCCTCACCTTCGCCCTGGCCGGCAACCCCAATTGCGGCAAGACAACCCTCTTTAACGCCCTGACCGGTGCGCGCCAGCATGTGGGCAATTATCCCGGCGTAACCGTGGAAAAGCGAGAAAGCAGGCTGCGCGTCGCAGGGCGCGACCTGACCCTGGTCGACCTGCCCGGCATGTATTCGCTGACGGCCTACGCCGACGACGAACGGGCCGCCCGCGCCTTTCTGGTGGGCGAAAAGCCGAGTTGCGTCATCGACGTCCTCGACGCCGCCACGCTCTCTCGGGGGCTCTACCTCACGGTACAGCTGCTCGAACTCGGCGCGCCCGTGGTGTTGGCGCTCAACATGATGGACGAGGTCCGGCAACGTGGCATGATCATCGACACGGGGCTTTTGGCAAAACTGCTCGGTCGGCCGGTGGTGGAAACCGTGGCCCGGCGCGGCGAAGGCGCTGACGACCTCATGCGCGAGGCCGTCGCCTATGCCCTGTCCAGGCGGGGCGGCTGGCGGCCACTGGAAATCTCCTACGGCCCCGACGTGGACCGGGCCCTTTTGGCCATGCAGGCCCGCATTGAGGCGGACCGGTTTCTGACCGACCGCTTTCCGGCCCGCTGGCTGGCGCTCAAGTATCTGGAAGGCGACGAAGAGGTCATGGCCGCCGGCCGCCGGCACGGCGGCGAAACGGCCGTCTTCCTGGAGCGGGGCGCAAGCGCCCTGGCCATACGTTTGCGCCAGGCCGGTAGTCACCTGGACGCGGTCATTTCGGACTACCGCTACGGCTTTATCGCCTCGCTTTTGCAACACGGCGTGGTGCGCCGCACGGAAGGCCCGGACCGCCTCGCCCTCTCCGACGCGCTGGACAGGGTGCTCACCCACACCATAGCCGGGCCGGTCATCATGCTGGCCGTGCTTTTCGGCATGTTCCAGATCACCTTCGCCTTGAGCAGCGCCCCCATGGGCTGGCTCGAAAGCGGATTTGACAGCCTTGGCCGGATGGCGGCCGGGGCTTTGCCGCCGGGGATGCTGCAATCCCTGGTCGTTTCCGGCGTCATCGCCGGGGTCGGCGGCGTGCTCGGATTCGTGCCGCTCATCTGCGTCATGTTCTTTCTGCTCTCCTGCCTGGAGGACCTCGGCTACACCGCGCGCATGGCCTACATGCTCGACCGGGTTTTTCGCGCCTTCGGCCTGCACGGAGCCTCGGTCATGCCGTTTATCATCTCCGGCGGCATCCCCGGCGGTTGCGCCGTGCCCGGGGTCATGGCCGCCCGGACCCTGCGCAGTCCCCGGGAACGGCTGGCCACCATTTTAAGCGCCCCGTTCATGGCCTGCGGCGCGAAAATTCCGGTCTATCTCCTTTTGATCGCCGCCTTTTTTCCCGAGCATCCCGGCATGGTCATGTTCGCCATCACCTTGGCCTCCTGGACCGCCGCCCTGCTTGTGGCCAAGCTCTGGCGGACCACGGTCGTCCCCGGGCCGGGCACGCCCTTTCTCATGGAACTGCCGCCCTACCGCCTGCCCACATTGCGCGGCCTTTGCATCCACACCGGCGAACGGGCCTGGCAGTACGTCAAAAAGGCCGGCACCGTGATCCTGGCCATCTCCGTGGTCATGTGGGCCGCCATGACCTTCCCCGGCCTGCCGGCGGACCAGCTGGCCGCCTATGAGGAAGGCCGCGCCGCGATTCACGGGCAAATGGCCGCCCTGCCCGCCGGATCGGCCAGGGAAACGGAGCGCGCCGCCTTGGCGGCGCGGCTTGCCGACAGCGAAAATTTCGAGGCCGAGGAGGCCCTGCGCGCCTCCCTGGCCGGAAAACTCGGCCTGGCCCTGGAAAAGGTCAGCCGCCTGGCCGGATTCGACTGGCGCGTCAACATCGCCCTTTTCGGGGGACTGGCGGCCAAGGAGGTCGTGGTCTCCACCCTGGGCACGGCCTACGATCTGGGCTCGGCCGATCCCGAGGACACCGGGGCGCTTTCCGCCCGTCTGGCCGCCGATCCGACCTTCTCGCCGGCCGTCGCCCTGGCCCTTGTCGCCTTCACCATCCTCTATGCCCCTTGTTTCGCCACCGTGACGGTCATGGCCCGGGAAACGGCCTGGAAGTGGGGAGTATTCGCCGTATTCGCCAATACGGCCCTCGCCTTCGGCGTGGCCGTGGCCGTCTATCAACTCGCCCGCACCTTGTAACCGGAGGAAGGAGAGAACTGATCGCATAAAAACTCATTCTCGTACCGTTCTTTATTTCCGCAACAAACCATGTTTATGGAGCAGAAAGCATGCGACCCAAACATCTCATTCTCACCCTGGCGCTTCTTCTCGCCGCCGCCCAGTCGGTCCTGGCCGCGACCGAAGTCCGCATGGCCGGCGACGCCCGCGTGTACGGCGTCTTTTTCGCCAACCGCAATTTCACCGGCTGGGACGAAACCGGCACCCAGACCGAGGACCGGACCACCTTCTGGCAGCGGTTGCGGCTGCGCACCGATTTCGTGGCCAATGAAAACCTCAAATTCCGCTTCGGCATGCGCGTCGACGACGAGGCATGGGGCCATGGCTACCTGACCGCCGCCAACCCCGAAGTCGCCATCGAACCCTACCTGGCCTACCTCCAGTTCAAATGGCCCGGCACGGGCATCGAGATCACGGCCGGCTACCAGCCCCTGTCCATGCCCCATACCGAGGCCTTCTACGACAGCATCGTGCTGGCCGCCGACGACGGCGACCAGGCCAGCGCCGCCCTTCACGTGAACATCCCCGTCAACGAGAACTTCTCGGTCCAGGCCGCCTACGGCCGGCTGCTGGCCGCCAACCGGACCTACCAGGACACCACCACGCAAATCGGCGACGCCTTCGACATCTACCACCTCGCCCTGCCCGTGACCGTGGACGGTTTTTCGGCCACGCCCTGGGGCCTCGTCGGCGTGTACGGCAAGGGTTCCGACCCCGACGACCTCTTCGCCGCCGGCCTGCGCTCGGCCGGCAGCTACCTGTCCGCCACCGGCTATCCCTACAAGGACAACCAGAACGCCATGTGGTGGGCCGGCTTGGCCCTGACCGTGGACGCCGCCGATCCCGTCAAATTCTATTTCGACGGCGTCTACGGCGACGCCGCTCCGTCCGACCGCGAACGCAACCGCCGCCGGGGCTGGTTCTTCGACGCCGGGGTCACCTATTCGGGCTTCGACTGGATGGTGCCCGGAATCTTCGGCTGGGTGGCCAGCGGCGAGGATTCGAGCCTTGGTAACGGCAGCGAGCGCCTGCCCGTCATCACCCCGAAATGGGGGCCCGGCACATCCTTTCTCTTCGACAACGACCAGGAATTCGCCAACAACTCCATCGGCGTGGACCCGACCGGCACCTGGGGTCTGGCCGTTTCCCTGCGCGATGTAAGCTTCATCGAAAAGCTCACCAGCCGGCTGACCGTGGCCACCGTCGCCGGCACGAACAGCCCGGCCGGCCTGCGCAAGGCGGTCCTCGTCAGCGGCGGCGTCGGCCAGTACGTCACCATGGGCCGCGATCTGGCCCAGGGTGAATGGCTCATCGGCGTCAATCTGGACAGCAGCTACGCCATCACCGAGCAGCTGAGCCTGGTCGCGCAGACCGGCTTCGCCTCGCCCCAGGGACTCAAAACCAGCATCTGGGGGCACCGCTTCACCAACCAGGCCCAGGACGCCTGGATGGGCTCCCTGGGTTTTCTCTACACATTCTAGCGCTCCCGCGCGGCTTCAAACCGCCGTCGGCTTCGAAGCCGGCGGCGGAGTTTTTTTCACCGCCTTTCCGGCCCATTCGCCGCGCCGCGCCGGATCAGGAAGAATAATCCCGCTTGACATGACGTAAACAGGTGTTAACCATTACCCCATGGCTGAACGTATGGAATCACCCCTGCGGCGGGAACAGATCGCCGAGGCCGCGCTGACGATCGTGGTCGAGCAAGGGCTCGGCGCGGTTACCGTCCGCCGGGTGGCCGAGGCGGTGGGCATCTCCGCCGCCGCCCTGTACCGCCACTACAAGAACAAGGGGGACATCCTCGCCGCCGTGCTCGAAGAGCACCACGAAATGGCCCTCGCCAACCTGCGCCAGGCCGAGGCCCAGGGAACGACTCCCATGGAGGTCCTGGAGCTGATCTACAAAACCATGATGAAGATGGTGGTCAAATACCGCGCCTTGCCGGTGATCTTCCTTTCGGATGTCCTGTGGTTCGAGGAACCGCGCCTGAGCGAGCTCAAGCTCCGGCACCACAAGATAGTGCGCGAACGCTTTCTCGAAATCCTCAAACAAGGGCAGGCGCAAAGGCAGATCCGCAGCGACATCCGCCCGGAAGAACTCTTCGTGCATTTTCTCGGATTGATCGCCATGCCCGCCCTTATCTGCGCGCGCGATGTCCAGGATGTGGATATGCCGCGCCAGATCATCGCCAATTGGGAGCTTTTCACCAATGCTGTTCGGGTCTAGTTTTTTTTCGCATTTAAGTGAACGCCTGTTTACTCGGATACGGGACCGCCGCGCCGCATGTGTCATCGGCCTGGCCGCCCTGGTTCTGCTTGTGTCCGGTCTGGCTTCCGCTTCCGGCGACCAGGCGGTCGTGGACGCGGTATACGCCAAGTACGGCGACCGCATGCCCGTCATCAACGCCCAGGGAGACGCCCGGGGCGAACTGGCCGTCTACAAGGCTCCGGCCGACGCCCCCCGCATCGACTGTCGCGAACTGACCGGACCTCGGGGCATGGTTGCCCTGGTCTTCGGCCAGTCCAACGCCTCGAACACCGTCGACCCCGGCTACGGCGCGACCCAGGCCGTCTACGCCTACCAGGCGGGGGTGTGCCGCAAGGTTCGCGACGCCATCGCCGGGGCCACCGGTTCCAAGGGCAGCGCCTGGGCCCGCCTCGGCGACCGCATCGTGACCAGCGGCCTGTACGACACGGTGCTCTACGTGGACATCGCCCGGGGCGGTTCCTCCATCCTCAACTGGGGCCCCAAGGGCAACCTGCATGCCCTGCTCGAAAGCACCGTCAAGGACATGCGCGCCCACGGCCTTGCGCCGACCCATGTCTTTTTCCACCAGGGCGAAGCCGACTGCGCCCTGGGGCTGACGCGCCAGGAATACCAGGCCGTTCTCAAGACGGTTCTCAGCGACACGCGGCGGCTGGTCGGCCCCAAGCCCGGCATTTTCGTCTCGCGCGCCTCGCTGTTCCTGGACCCGGTCTGCGGCAATACGCGCAATCCCGGCTGCTACAAATCCTGCCCGGCCATCACCGCCGCCCAAACGGCCGTGATCGACCCGGAGCGCGGAATTTACCCGGGTCCCAATACCGACCTTATCGTTCCCTGGTTCGACCGCAACGATGGATACCATTTCACCGCCCAGGCCGCCGACCACTTCGCCGCGGCCTGGATGCCGCTTCTGGCGGGCGGTGAAGCGGCCGGCCAGCCCCTGCAGTAACCGTCATCGAACAACCAAAGAGCGCCCCGCCCAGGTGAACTGTGCCCGGCGCGCGCACCGGAGGATTCCATGACCGCGTATAATATCCCGCAAACCGCTCTTCGCTGGCTCATCCTGGGCGTGTTGTGCGCCCTTGGCGCCGGCCTTTCCGGCTGCGCCACGGACAGCTCCGGACAGGAGACGTCCACCCAGGCCCCGCCGCCCCCGGAAATCGTGGCCTATACCGTCAAGCGCGCCGATATTCCCCTGCATATGGCCTACATGGGCCAGACCGCGGGTTCGCGCGAGGTCCAGGTCCGGGCCCGGGTGGGCGGCATTCTGCTGCGCCGCAACTATGAAGAGGGGCACCCCGTGCGCCAGGGCGACCTGATGTTCGAGATCGACCCCGCCCCCTACCAGGCCGCCCTGGAGCAGGCCAAGGGGGCGCTCGGCCAGACCGAGGCCACCCTGACCCAGGCCGAGCGCGACGCCAAGCGTATGGAAACGCTCTACAAGGACGATGTCGTGGCCAAGAAGGACTACGACGACGCCAGGACCACCCTGGACTCGGCCAAGGCCGCCGTGGAAGCGGCCCGGGGCAAGGTGCGCGAAGCGTCGCTGAACCTCGAATGGACCAAGGTCACGGCCCCCATCTCCGGGCTCACCAGCAAGGAGACCAAGTCCGAAGGCAGCCTCATCAGCACCACCAGCGACAGCAGTCTGTTGACCACCATCAACCGCGTCGATCCGCTCTACGTCAACTTCTCCATGTCCGGGCCCGAGATGTTGCGCCTGCGCAAGGACCTGGCCGCGGGCAAGGTGGTCATCGGCGCGGGCGGCGATTACGTCGTGCGCCTGGTCCTGCCCGACGGCAGCGTCTACAAGGAGCCCGGCCGCATCAACTTCACCGACACCCAGGTCGACTCCACCACGGGCGTGGTCAAGGTCCGGGCCGAGTTCAAGAATCCCGACGGCGCCGTGCTGCCCGGCCAGTTCGTGCGGGTGCGCCTGGAAGGCGCGCACTACAAGGACGCCCTGGCCGTGCCCCAGGGCGCGGTGCTCAACACCCAGCAAGGGGCCATGGTCTGGGTCCTGGACGCCTCCAACAAGGTCTCGCCCCGGCCCATCGTGCTCGGCCAGTCCGTCGGCAACGACTACCTGGTGGAAAAGGGCCTGATCAACGGCGACCGCATCGTGGCCGAGGGCATCATCAAGGTGCGCCCCGGCATGGTCGTGCGCGTGCGCCGGGACGAGGCGACCAAGCAGGCCGAGGGATCGGGCAAGCCCGCCGCCCACGCGTCCACCGACAAGGCCGACGCTTCCCAGACGACCAAGGAGCCCCGTTCATGATCTCACGGTTTTTCCTGGGGCGCCCGGTTTTTTCCATCGTCATCTCGCTGGTCATCGTGCTGGCGGGACTGGCGGCCATCAAAAACCTGCCCATCGCCCAATATCCGGACATCATTCCGCCGGAGGTCAACGTCTCGACCTCCTACCCCGG
Organism: Solidesulfovibrio fructosivorans JJ]; assembly: GCF_000179555.1. Classification (NCBI taxonomy): domain Bacteria; kingdom Pseudomonadati; phylum Thermodesulfobacteriota; class Desulfovibrionia; order Desulfovibrionales; family Desulfovibrionaceae; genus Solidesulfovibrio; species Solidesulfovibrio fructosivorans. The sequence continues at coordinate 180,075 of NZ_AECZ01000005.1, read as the reverse complement.
GGCCAGCCCCGAGGTCATCGCCGCCACCGTGGCCGCGCCGCTCGAACAGCAGATCAACGGCGTGGACAACATGCTCTACATGCGCTCGACCAGCTCCGGCGACGGCTCGCTGTCCATGGCCGTCACCTTTGCCGTGGGCACCGATCCCGACCAGAACACCATCAACGTGAACAACCGCGTCCAGGCCGCCCTGACCACCCTGCCCGCCGAAGTGCAGCGCCAGGGCGTGACCGTGCGCAAAAGATCGTCCAACATCCTCCAGGTCATCTCCTTCGAATCCCCGACCAAGCGGTACGATGCCGTCTACCTCAGCAACTACGTGCTGGTGAACGTCCTCGACGAGCTCAAACGCCTGCCGGGCGTGGGCGACGCCTCCATCTTCGGGGCCAAGGACTATTCCATGCGCGTCTGGCTGCAGCCGGACAAGCTGGCCCAGCTGGGGCTCACGCCGGCCGACGTGGCCGCCGCCATCAAGGAACAAAACGCCCAGTTCGCCGCCGGCCGCATCGGCGCGGAACCGACCGAATCCGAAAAACCGGTGGCCATCAACTACATGGTCACCACCAAGGGCCGGCTGCTCACCCCGGAGGAATTCGGCAACATCATCCTCAAGGCCCAGCCCGACGGCTCGGTCCTGCGCTTAAAGGACGTGGCCCGGGTGGAACTGGGGGCCAAGGATTACACGGCCGTTGCCAAGATCTCCGGCAATCCGGCGGTCAACATCGGCGTCTACCTGTCCCCGGGCGCAAACGCCCTCAATACGGCCGACCTGGTCACGGCCAAGCTGGCCGAACTGTCCAAGCGCTTTCCGGACGGCATCAGCTACAAGGTGCCGCTGGACACCACCACCTTCGTGCGCGTGTCCATCGAGGAGGTCATCCACACCCTGGTCGAGGCCATGATCCTGGTCTTTTTCGTGGTGTTCATCTTCTTGCAGAACTTCCGGGCCACGCTCATTCCCTGCCTGGCCGTGCCGGTCTCCATCATCGGCACCTTCGCCGGCATGTACGCCCTCGGATTCACCATCAACACGCTGACGCTTTTTGGCATGGTGCTGGCCATCGGCATCGTGGTCGACGACGCCATCGTGGTGCTCGAAAACGTCGAGCGCATCATGAGCACGGAAAAGCTTCCGCCGAGGCAAGCCACGGCCAAGGCCATGGAGGAGGTGACCGGACCGGTCGTGGCCATCGTGCTGGTCCTTTGCGCCGTGTTCGTGCCGGTCGCCTTCCTCGGAGGGCTTACCGGCCAGATGTACAAGCAGTTCGCCATCACCATCGCCGTGTCGGTGGTCATCTCGGGTCTCGTGGCCCTGACGCTCACCCCGGCCCTTTGCGCCTCGCTGCTAAAACCCGGGCATCAGGAACCCAACCGGATCTTCCGGGCCTTCAACCGCCTCTTCGACAAGGTGACGAGCGGCTACGCCGCCGGCGTGTCCTTCCTGCTGCACCATGTGGTCATGGCCCTGGTGCTCTTCGCGGTCCTGTGCGTCGGGGCCTTGTCGCTTTTCAAGGTCGTGCCGGGCGGTCTGGTCCCGGATGAGGACCAGGGCTACGTCATCGGGCTCAACATCCTGCCGGACGGCACGTCGCTTCGGGCCACCGAGAAAATCGACGACGCCATGGACGCCATGAACGCCAAGGACCCCGTGGTGGCGCACCAGATCACGATCACCGGCCTCGATCTTTTGAGCTCCACCTACCGCTCCAACTACGGCACCCTGTTCATTCCGCTCAAGCCCTGGGACGAGCGCAAGAAAGCGGACGAAAGCTCGTTCGCCTTCGTCAAGCGCATCTTCGGGCGCGGCATGGCCCTGCCCAAAAGCATGACCCTGGCCTTCAACCCGCCGGCGATCACCGGCATGTCCAACACCGGAGGCTTCGAGGCCTACCTGCAAAATCGCGGCGAGGGCAACGCCCAGGATCTGGCCGCCATGACCGACAAGCTCGTGGCCGTAGCCAGGAAGGACCCGGCGCTCGGGCGCGTGGCCACCACCTTCGGGGCCAACGTGCCCCAGCTGCGGGTGGACCTCGACCGCCAGAAGGCCAAGGCGCTGGGCGTGGCCATAAGCGACGTCTACGACGCCATGCAGGCCACTTTCGGGGCCTACTACGTCAACGACTTCAACAAGTTCGGCCGCACCTTCCGGGTCCAGCTCCAGTCCGAGGCGAAATACCGCGACCGGCCGGAAGACCTGCGCGAGGTCTACGTGCGCTCGAGCTCGGGCGAGATGATCCCGCTGACCGCGCTGGCCACCATCGAGAAATCCACCGGCCCCGAGGTCATGGAACGCTTCAACGTCTTCCCGGCGGCCAAGATCATGGGCCAGCCTTCCGACGGCCACACCTCGAGCGAGGCCCTGGCCGCCATGGAAAAGGCGGCGGCCAAGGTGCTGCCGGCGGACTACACCCTGGCCTGGACCGGCTCGGCCTATCAGGAAAAAGCAGCCCAGGGCTCGTCCATGATGGTCTTCGGCATGGGCATCGTCATGGTCATCCTGATCCTGGCCGCCCAGTACGAACGCTGGACGCTGCCCTTCGCCGTCATCATGGCCGTGCCGTTCGCGCTTTTCGGCGCCATCGCGGCCGTGTTCGGACGGGGGCTTTCCAACGACATCTACTTCCAGATCGCGCTGGTGACGCTCATTGGCCTCGCGGCCAAAAACGCCATCCTGATCGTGGAATTCGCCGTGCTCGAGGTCAAAGCCGGCAAGGACCTGACCGAAGCGGCCCTGAGCGCGGCCAAGCTGCGTTTCCGGCCCATCATCATGACCTCCCTGGCCTTCATCCTCGGCTGTCTGCCCCTGGCCATCTCCACCGGGGCCGGGGCCAACAGCCGGCATGCCATCGGCACGGGCGTCATCGGCGGCATGCTCGGGGCGACCCTCCTGGCGCCCTTTTTCATCCCGGTCTTCTTCAAGCTCATCATGGGGCTTGGCGCGATGGCGCGCCGGACTTTCGGCGGACACGCCGACTCGGACGGACAGACCGGATAACGACGCGGTTCCCCTCCTCGCCCCATCGTGCGCCGCGCCCTCTCCCCCCAACAGGCGCGGCGCGCGGTGTGGGCATATATCAGCCTTCCGCCGCGCCCGACCGGGCCGCTTCCACCCAACCGATCTCCCGACAGATGGAGTCGACCACATCCGGCATCCTGAGTTCCTCGGGCAGCACGCTCCAGGTGTAGGTCTCCACCTCCATGGGCGCATCCGGGGCGAAACGCGGCAAGATGCCGGACAGAAAGTCCCGCGTGGTGACGCACTCCGGCAGCTCGGCCACGAAAACCGGCACATGGAAATGCACCCGCCAGGAATCCACGTCGTCGGGCCGGGCGGCCAGGGCCTCGGGAAGGTCGTCGAAGCGGCGGAGGCTTCCGTCGCCGAGCCGGGCCACGGCCTGGTGCAGATAGACCGGCTCCACGAAGCGGGAAAGACTTGAGAGCGCGCCGCCCTCCAGATGCAGCGCCGAGGACACCTGCACGTGCCCCACGGCAATGCCCGCCGCTTCGTAGGCCGCAAGGGACGCGGCCGGGTCCTCGTACTGGAGGGCCTGGTGGCAGCAGTCGTAGCAGACCGTGAGAAAGTCCCGAAACGCCCCGTCCGGGTCGAGGCGCTCAAAAAGCGCCACCATCTCCGGCGTGGTCTCGACCAGGCAGCCCGGTTCGGCCTCGACCGCCAGCCGGATGGTCTTCCCGGTTTCCGAGCGTAGCGCGGCCAAGGCTTCCAAGGCGCGGCGCAGGACGGCCAGCGCCGTCGGCATGTCGCTTTCGGGAAATCCCCGCCGGAATCCCACCGGCACGGTGGAGATGGAGCCCCGGCCGCCCTCGGGCAGCCAGCCGGCCAGGGCGCGGGCCAGCCGCAGGGTGTAGGCGGCGCGCTCGGGATCGCGCCAATCGGGCAGATAGACCGCTTCCTTGACCGGGGTATGATGAAAGCGGCCGTAGGGAAAGCCGTTAACGGTGGTGACGCAAAGCCCGGCCTCGGCCAGAAAATCCCCGAAGCGCCGGGCGGCGTCGGCCGCTTCCAGTTCGCGGCTGGCCGGACCGGACAGGCGCAGCCCCACCGGAAACGGCGCGTCCGGCGACAGCCTGGCCTTGACCCTGACGGCATGCCGCATAAGCCCCCGCCGGACTTCCTCGAGGGTTTCGCCGGGGTGGATGTTGGTGCAATAGGTGACCGGCGGCATGGGCATTCCCTCTCTTCCCCCTTTGAAGGGGGGCCGGGGGAATCATTCCCCCGGGCAGGCTGGTCCGGAAGGGACGCCCCTCCCGGCAAGCGTTTCCCGCGCCGCCGCGAGGGAGGCGTAATCGACGTCGTGGACCTCGATGCGGCGGCCGATGGCCGTGGGCAGGGTCAGGTGGAGCCGGCCGCCGAGGTGTTCGCGGAAGGCCTCGACGGCGGCCGGCATGTCGAGATTCGCCAGGGCCGGATGCCAGACGGCAAGTCCGAGTTGCTCCAGAAGCCCGAGCACGGCATCGGCATCGGCCCGGGGCAGCAGGCCGACACGCGCGGCGTAGAGCGTGTCGAGGGCCATGCCCACGGCCACGGCCTCGCCGTGGCGCATATCGCCCCCGGTCGCCTCTTCCAGGGCATGGGCGGCCCAGTGGCCGAAATCGAGGGGCCGGGCCGAGCCCATCTCGAACGGGTCGCCGCCGGAGGCGATATGCTCCAGGTGGGCCACGGCGCAGCGCCTGTCGGCCTCCTCCAGGGCATCGCAGTCAAGAGCGGCAAGAAGCGGCGCGAGTTCACAAAGCCGGGCGAAAAAATCCGCGTCGCGCACCACCGCCACCTTGACCGCCTCGGCCAGGCCGGAGCGGATCTCGCGGGCGGGCAACGTGGCGAGGAGCGCATGATCGTTTATGACGGCATACGGCGGGGCGAAGGCGCCGATGTAATTCTTGCGGCCAAAGGCGTTGACCCCGTTTTTAACGCCCACGCCGGCGTCGTTTTGGGCCAAGGCCGTGCTCGGCATGCGGATAAGCCGCACGCCGCGATGGGCCGTGGCCGCGGCGAACCCGGCCGCGTCCAGCACCGCCCCGCCGCCGATGACGACCAGGAAGGATTGCCGGCACAACTTCGCCTCGTAGGTGAGTTTCCAGACCGCCTCGACCACGGCGAAATCGGCCTTGGCCCGTTCGCCACCGGGAACGGTCAGCGGCGGCGCGACAAGACGGATCGCGGCGTCATGGACGGCGCAGTAGGCCCGCGCCCTGTCGGCCAGACCGGGCATGGCGGCGGCGAGGCCGGCGTCGATGACCACGCCCGCCCGATGGGGGCCGGGCCCCGATCGGCCAAAAACCTCGGCCAGGGCGGCGTTTTCGGGATCGAAGGCGTTCCGGGTGAAAACGACGGGAAAATCAAAGGCCAGGGCAATATGCTGCGCTGTTGTCCAAGTCATGGGATGGGATTGCTTTGGGGCGACGGCGGCGTGATCTCAAGCCGCCTCGACCCGGTTGCGGCCGAGTTCCTTGGCCGCGTACAGGGCCTGGTCGACCCGGCTCATGAGTCGTTCGGCGGTTTCCGACGGCGCGGCCTCGACCACGCCGAAACTGCATGAAAGCCGCCCCACATCGGGCAGCTCGAGCTCCAGCACCCGCTCCCGCAGGGCTTCGGCCAGAAGATAGGCGTCGGCCAGCATCGTTTCGCGGCAAAGGATCAGAAACTCCTCGCCGCCCCAACGGCCGAGCGTACAGCCCTCCGGCGTCGCCTGGCGCAATGCCTCGGCCAGGGCGGCCAGGGTCCTGTCGCCGGCCGGATGGCCGAACCGGTCGTTGATGCGCTTGAAATGGTCGATGTCGAGCATCATAAGACTTATGGGGCCGGAGCGGTCGTCCAGGGCCTGGCCGAGCAACGCGTCGAGGCGTTGCCGGTTGGCCAGCCCGGTCAGCATGTCCGTGGTCGACAGCCGCATCAGCTCCCGATTCTTGAGCGCCAGCTCGGCATGGGCCTCGGCCAGCCGGTTCTGGGTGTCCTTGAGGTCGGAAATATCCACGGCGATGGAATACTTGACCACCCGGCCATCGGGCCAGGTCATGGCCCGTATCTGCATCTGGTACCAGCGGTCGTCGATCTCGTTGAAATGCTCGAAAACCAGGGTGTTGCCGTTCGGCAGGCCCTCTTCCGTCAGCAATTCGGCCATGCGGCAATTGGTGCAGGGCTCGTCGCGCTCGTAAAGCACCTTGTGGCAGCTCACGCCGACGTGCCGGCCGAAGCGCTCGATAAAGGCCCGGTTGCTGTAGACCATGGTGTAGGTCGCCGCGTCGACGACGTAGATGCTGAAGGGAATGAGGTCGAAATGGCTTTCGAACAGCGCGTTTTCCCTCACGCCCCCTCCTCCCCGGCCAGACGCGGCAGGGTGACGGCGACGGTGGTTTGGCCGGGCACGGACGCATCGAGGGCAATGCCCCCGCCGTGCGCCCTGGCGGCGAGCATGGCGGAATAGGCGCCAAGGCCGGTGCCGCCCCGCTTGCCCATGGTGACGTATTTCTCGAACATCCGGTCACGGATGGCTTCCGGCACTTCGCCGGGGTTGGTCATGGCGATGACGACCCGGTCCGGCTGCGGCCGCAGGTCCACGGCGACGTCGTTGCCGGAAGGAGCGGCCTCCAGGGCGTTGACCAGGAGGTTTTGCAGCATGGGGCCGAGGAGCAAGCCATCCCCCTTGTACTCCAGGTGGTCCCGCGGGGTCAGGGGACGCCCGTCGAGGGTCGTGCGAATGACGCGTCCCCGGGCCACGGGCATGCCGGCCAGCCGGGCCGCGGTGCGCCGGGTCAGATCGGCCAGATCCACGGGCTTGGGCGCAAGGACGTAGGACCCGGTTTCCAGGCGAAAGAGCACCAGGGACTGGTTGAGCATCTCGAGCATGCTGTGTCCGGCCTGCTCGATGAGGCGCACCACGTCGGCGGCCGCCTCGGGCAGGTCGTAATTGTCGAGAAGCACCTGGGGCAGGCCGACCAGGGCCGAAAGCGGGGCCTTGAGGTCATGGCGGGCGATGCGTTCGACGTGTTCGCGCAACTCGATGTTTTCCTGGAGGATCTTGTTTCTGGCCTCCAGCTCCTTGTTGTTGATGGCCAGCTGGGCATGGGCCTCGGCCAGGCTGTTCTGGGTTTCCTTGAGCTCCGAGATGTCCACGGCAATGGCGTATTTGACCACGCGGCCGTCGGGCCACCCCATGGTCTTCTCCTGCATCTGGAACCAGTGCTCGTCGCGCTCGTTGTAGTGATCGTAGACCACGGTCACGCCGTTGGGCTTGCCGTCCGGGGTCAGCAGTTCGGGAATGCGGCAATGCAGACAGGGCGCGGTCTGGTCGTAGAGCACCTCATGGCAGGTTCGGCCTTCCACCACGCCCATGGAGTCTCGAAAGTGCTTGTTGACGAAGACGATTTCGTAGGTCGCCACATCCACGACGTAAATGCCGAAGGGAATGACGTCGAAATGCGTCTGCAACAAGGTGCTTTCGAGCATGGAGGCATTCATGGCAAGTATTTTTCCGCCACGGTTTCCAGGGTTTCGCGTAATTTCTCCAGCTTCACCGGCTTCAGGATATATCCCTTGGCCCCGGCCTCGATGGCGTCCATGACCATCTGTTCCTGGCCGTGCGAGGTAACGATGATGATGCGCGCCTCCGGGTCGGCGTCCATGATCAGGCGCGTGGCCTCGATGCCGTTTAATTCCGGCATGGTGATGTCCATGGCCACCATGTCCGGCGCAACCGTGGGGTAGTCGGCGACCGCCTGCCGCCCCGTTGTGGCCACGGCGGCCACCTCGTGTCCGAGCTCCTCGAGGAGCTTGACCATTTTTTTCACGGTAAGGCCGGAGTCGTCCACTACCATGACGCGAAGACGTCTCATGGTCTACTCCTTCACATACTCTAACGAATCATTGAACAGTTCGCCCGGCCCGATCAGGTGGATGCTCATATGTCCCGCGTCGGCGCGCAGTTCGGCCGAGGCGAATTTCGCCCCCCGGTGGCGCATGACGGACTTGGCTTCGGTGAGGATGATGGGCGGCGACAGGGCGATGGTCGGCCCGTTTGCGGCAAGGTCGGCCAGAGCGTTGCCGACGATGATGTTGATGATGTCCCCGGCGGTTTCCTGGACGGCGTCCTCGCGTTCGTCCTCGGCGATGTCGAGGTCGGCCGTATAGGCGGCGAAGGCGGCGTCGATGAGCGGCGCGTCGAAGCTGTAGGCCAGATAGAGCTTGAGCGCGCCGGTGGCGCTCATGATGGCCGTTACGGACTTGAGGTCGAGCTTTTGCACGTCGTCGATCTGGGAGCCCCGTCCGGTGAAGACGATGCCGAGTTCATCGTTGAAAAACGCTTCGGTGCGCCGGGTCAGGGCCCCAAGGAATTCCTGGATGTCGAGTGGATCGGTCATAGGGAGTCCTCGCGCGAGGTTCGGCTTTCGCGAGGCAGGGTCACGACAAGACGCGTCCCCCGCCCCGGATGGTTGATGAGCGCGACCGTTCCGCCCAGGCGCTCGGCCTCGGCCCGCACGGCGGCAAGTCCCACGCCGCGACCGGACAGCTCCCCGGCCACCCGGCGCGAGGTGAAGCCATCCCGGAAAAGCAGCGTCAAAATGGCGGCGTCATCCATGGCGGCCAGTTCCTCGGCCCCGACAAGGCCGAGTTCATAGGCCCTGGCCCGTATAGCCGCGATGTCCACGCCGCAGCCATCGTCCTCGAACTCGATGCGGATGGCCGCGTCGTCGGCCGCGACCCGGCAGGACAGACGTCCCGTCGGAGCCTTGCCGGCGGCCTCGCGCACGGCCGGGGACTCGATACCGTGGTCCACGGCATTGCGGATGACGTGTATCAGACTCTTGGCCACGGGGGCAAAGCGTTTGGGATCGACCAGGACCGTGTCGCCCGTGACGGCGAAGGGCTCGATGGACTTGCCCCGGGACTCGGCCAGCCGGCCGGCCGTGCGGGGATAGGCGGACAAAAGCTCTTTGAGATCGATGTAGCGCAACGTCCGGGCGGCGCGCAGCACCTGTTCGGCCTCGGAATCGAGCTCCAGCGTGTCCAGGCGGTCCAGCAGGCGTCCGGCCAGGGTGGCCAGGGCATCGGCGAATTCGCTGCCGAGGCGGACTTCGCCACGCCGCTCGAAAAACTCCGCGCCGAGGGTTTCGCGCACCACGCTCAGATCCCGGGCCAATGCCTTGTCCACCGCATCGTCGGCGAGCAGGGCCTCCATGTCGGCGCGGCGCGGCGCTTCGGCCACGCGCAGATCGGACAGGCGCTCTTCCAGGTCGTCAAGCGCCTTGGCCACATGGGCGCATTCGAGTTGCAGGAAAAGCCCCTTGAAGGTGTGGACCTTGCGATAAAGGGCATCGAGGGCGCCGCGGTCGGACAGGCCCGCGCCCGAAAAACCGTCGCGGCGAAAGGCGGCGAAATCGTCGAGCACGGCGAAAAAGTCGCGCTGCTCGCGCACGGCCGCCACCACGCAGGCCAGCCTGTTGCGCTCCCTGGCCACGGCGTCCTTGAGCCGGACCTCGCCCGTGACGTCGGTGATGACGAACATGAGCCGCCCGTCGGCCATGGGCCGGTAGGCCAGGCGCAACGACGCGCCGTTTCGTTCGACGCGCCCCGGCATGAGCGACACGTAGAGGTCGCGCTTGTAGGCGTCGGTCTCGGCCACGACCCGGCGCACGTTGACGGCCATGTTGGCGCGCCCGGCCGGATCGTCCGGGAAAATGAGCTCCGCGACCGGCTTGCCCTCGATGTCGCCGCCGTCGCCGCCGAAGATATTGCGGCACTCGGCGCTGTACTGCGGCTCGACCAGCCCGTCCGCGCCCACGGACAAAAAGCCCTGGCCCGCGTTGTCGAGCAGGGCCGCCACGCGCCGCCCGGCCGCGTCGCGGGCCTCGTTGGCCTGGCGCAGGGCGCGGTTTAAGCGGGACAGCTTGCGGTTCCACCAAACCACCACGACCACAATGAAGGCGGCCCCGGCCGACACCTTCCAGACCAGGGAATAATCGAACCCCTGCTCGAAGGTGACGGCCAGCCATTTTTTCATGATGGCGTCGGTTTCTTCCTTGGTCAGCGTGTTGACCGCCTTTTGGAACAGCGAGGCCAGTTCGGGCTCGTCGTCGCGGCTGGCCACGGCCAGATCGAGGTGGGCGTCGAGGCGGCCGGCGATCTTGAGATCGGTGAAATGGCCCTTGGCTATGGCCTGGCTTATGGCCGGCACCGTGTCGATGCAGCCGTAGAGCCTGCCGTCGGCCACCAGCCGCAAGCCCTCGTTGAGGCTCGGCACTTCCATGAGGCGCAGGCCGGGATATTTGGCCCGCAGGATGTCGAGGCTGGCGTAGCCGTTGACCACGCCGAGGCTCTTGCCGGTAAGGCTCGCCGGGTCCTCGATGAAGGGCGCCTTGGCCTGGGTGACCACCACCATGGGAAAGCGCAGGTAGGGCGAGGTGAAGCGCAGGAAACGGCGTCGGTTGTTGGTGTCCCCGGCGGCCGGGAGAAAATCGCAACGCCGTTGCTTGACCGCGGCCAGGGACTGGCTCCAGGAGGCCGTGGGCACGAGCACCATGGGCACGCCCAGGCGCTTTTCCATGAGATGCAGGAAATCGGCCCCGATGCCGACATAGCGGCCGTTTTCATCGATGCGCTCCACCGGGGGCCAGTCGGGGTCCACGCAAAAGCGCAGCGCCTTTTTCCGTTCCAGATAGGCGCGCTCCTGGTCGGTCATGGCCACGGAGGCCTTGTCCCCGGGAGCCCCCGGAGCTTCGCTTCCGGATCCGGAACCGCCCGCGCCGGATTTGTACACGGGCAGCCATTTGGCAATGAGCGCCGCCTTTTCCTTTTCGGTAACCAGCCGCTGGGCCTTTTCCAAAATGGAGGCCAAAAGCGGCCAGTCCTTGCGCACCAGGGTGTAAATCTCGAAGTTGTAATCGAGCTTGCCCGATATCTTGACGTTGGAGAGTCCCGAAGCGCGGATGGCGTAGGCGGCCACGGCCAGGTTCTCCACGGCCGCGTCGGCCTTGCCCAGCGCCACCAGGGTGAGGGCTTCGGACTGGTCGTGGGCCGGGATGAGTTCGAGGTTCTTGCCGTGGGCCCGCAGGTACTCGTCGGCCGTGCCGCCCCGGCCGACGGCCACTTTCTTGCCGGCCAGACTCTCCAGGGAATAGGCGGTGGCGTCGTCGCGCGACATGACGGCCAGGGGAAAGCGCAAAAAAGGCCCCACAAAAAGGGCGTAGGAGGCACGATCCGGCGTCTTGCCCGTGCCGTCGATCATGTCGATGCGTTTTTCGCGCAACGCATCAAGGACCTGCTGGAAATCGCGGCCGTCGCCGATGGTCTCGAACTGGAAGGCCAACCCGGTCTTCTGGGATATCAGGCGGTAATAGTCGCGGAAAAGGCCCTCCTGGCGTCCGTCCTCGAAGATGGAAAGCGGCCGCCAATCGGTGTCGCTGTAGCGGATGACGGGATGGGCCTCGATGAAGGCCTTTTCCGCGTCGGTCAATTCCAGGGCGGACGTGGCGGCCCGGGCGGCGGACTGTCCCGAAAAAAGAATAAGCGCCCAGACCAGCAGCCACAGCGCCAACCTCCGGCCCCCAAGCCCCTCGTGTATCATGTGCATGCGCATGTCATCCGTCATCAAGGGATACAGTAGCCCAACCGGTCCCGATTCCCAACAAAAATCATACACCCGGCACAAGTCAGCACATTTCCAGACGGATGGCATGTCGCAGCCGGGCCTGGCCGGGATCTCCGCGATATGTCCCGAAAACCGGAGCCGCGTCTTCGGGATCGGGCGCGGCGGCCACGGCCACGTGCCGGTCGGCCACGGCCAGGCCCAGGGAAGGATCGAAGCCGCGCCAGCCGCCGCCCGGCAGCCAGATCTCGGCCCAGGCGTGCAGGTCGCGGTCCTCGCGCCCCGGATCGCCTTCGTGGTAGCCGCTGACGAACCGGGCCGGGATGCCGACATGGCGGCAGGCGGCCATGTAAAACACGGCCAGATCGCGGCAGGCGCCCTCCCCCCGCGCGTAAAGCGCGTCCGGGGACAGGATGCCCGGCTCTTCCCGGGTGACGACGGCCAGCCGGTCGGTCATCGCCCCGAGCAGCGCCAGGGCGAAGGCCTGGGGAGTGTCGGCGCCATCCCGGCGCAGGCGTTCGGCCATCCTCTCCGCCTCCTCCCCGGGCATGGGCAAGGGGGCAAGGCAGGACGCCGCCTCCCGGGCCTCGGCCGGGGTCAGCGGCAGGGGCAGGACGCCGCGCCGGGCGTCGATCAGGTAATCGAACGGGTTTGTGCGGCACAGTTCCACACGCGCCTCGACCGTCACGTCAAGGTGGCCGGTCAGGCCGGAAAACCAGACGGACAGCACGGTGTTGCCGCTGAGGTCGGTGATCAGGCCGCGGCCGTCCGGGACGGGATCGACGTCGATGCGCAAGGGCCCGAGCCGTTGCCCGGCGTCGCCGCGGGGCACGAGCCGTATGAGGTGTGGCTCAAGGAAAACGGGGCGGTCGAAGTCGTATCGGGTGTGGTGCGTATAGCGGCAATGCACGGGCTACTTGGCGCCGGGAGTCTGGCATTGAAGCTTGTGGCAGACCTTGGTCAGCTTGGAGGCCACGTTGTCGATCCATTCCGAGGGCAATTCGTGCACCAGGCCGCGCAGATGCTCTTGCCACCAGGCCGATATCTCGGCCAGGTCCTCCTCCTCGTAGCGGTGCTGGGCCATTTCCAGCCCGTCCTTGCGATAGAGGACCACGTCGATGGGAAAATCCACGTCCGAGGCGCTGATGCGGGTGGAATCGAAGGCCAGGCAGCCGACCTTGAGCGCCATGCGCAGGGTGTCGGAGTACTTGAGCGTGCGGTCGAGCACGGGCTTGCCGTAGCCGCCCTCGCCGATGATGTGGTACGGCGTGCCGTGGCTGATCTCCACCCAGTTGCCCTCGGGGTAGACCAGGTAGAGCTTGTGCACGGCGTCACCCGTCAGTTGGCCGCCGATGAGCGCATGCAGGTTGAAGTGCAGGCCGGAGGCGGTCAGATAGGCCTTGTCCTCCTCGGCCACCCTTCGCAGGGCCGCGGCAAAGGCGTTGACGGATTTGTACAGCTTGTCGAAGGGACTGGGGCAGGCTTCGAGGGCCTCGTCGAAATAGGTCAGGGCCTTGTCGCGCACCGAGCGCAGGCCCGAGGTCATGAGGAAAAAGGCCCCGTTGCCGTTCTGATAGGTGGTGACTTTCTGGGCGCTCGTCAGTTCGTTGCCCGATGTGATGCGCGTGTCGGCAATGCCGACCAAGCCCTCTTCGACCGCTATCCCCAGGCAAAAAGTCATGGCGTTCCCTACTCACTGTTGGCAGGGCACGTCAATAGCCGGAAACGCGGAGAAAAACGTGGCAAAGACGGCTTCGTCCACCCGGTTCATCCGGGTCTGCAAATCGTCCGTGAATTCGTGAAGCCCCTTGGCGAAAATCTCGTCCACGCCGCTGTAGGCCAGATCGCCGCACAGATGCCCCAGCCGCTTTTCCGCCGCATTGCAGAAGTAGCCCATGGGCGTGCCCGTGATGGCGTGCAGGCATTCCTGGGCCGCGACCAGGCTGCACAGCACCGATCGGGGGAAATGGTGGTCCAGGAGCAAGAACTCCACGATGCGGTCGGGCTGGATGCGGCCGTGGCGACGGCGGTAGGCCTCCAGGGCGCTTATGGCCTTAAGGAGCGCCGCCCACTGGACATAGTCGAGGTTGCTGCCGACGTCCGTCAGGTCCGGCAGCAGGATGAAATATTTGACGTCGAGCATGCGCGAAGTCTTGTCGGCCCGCTCGAGAAGCCGTCCCAGGCGGAAAAAATCCCAGGCCTCGTCGTGGGACATGGCGTCGCCGGCGATGCCGCTTATGGTCAGCTCGCGCAGCTTGACCTCGTCGCAGAAACGGTAGGGGTTGTGCAGGATGGCCTCGCCGTTTTTGGCCGCCTCGCGCGCCATGTGGTAGAAGGTGTTGGTCTGCTCCCACATTTCGGAGGGAATGATCTCGCGGATGGTGCGGGCGTTGTCCCGGGCCCGGGACAGACAGTTCACGATGGAGTTGGGATAGTCCGCGTCGAAGGCCAGAAAGCGGATGACGTCGCTGCGGCGCGGGAAAAAGCCCCGCCCCAGAAACAGGTCCCAGTCGCCCATGGCGCGCACGAGCGGCGTCCACTGTTCGGCCCGCACCCCCGGGGTGTCCAGGGTGAGGTGCCAGTTGACGTCCAGGAACCGGGCGATGTTGGCGGCCCGTTCCAGATAGCGGCTCATCCAATAGATGGCGTCGGCCACGCGGCTGAGCATGAAGGCTTCCCCCTTGTATCGCGTTCCCTAAACGAGGGCCTGTTGCGGCGTTACGCCCGTCCGAGCACCCAGGTGTCCTTGCTGCCGCCGCCCTGGGAGGAATTGACCACGAGCGAGCCCTTTTTGAGCGCCACCCGGGTGAGCCCGCCGGGAATGACCCGGATGTCCTCGCCGTAAAGGACGTAGGGGCGCAGATCCACATGGCGGCCCTCGAAATGGTCGTCCACGATGACCGGCGTGCGGGACAGCCCCACCGTCGGCTGGGCGATGTAGTTGCGGGGGTTGGCTTCGATCTTGGCCGCGAAGGCCTCCCGCTCCCCGGGCGTGGCCGCCGGGCCGACCAGCATGCCGTAGCCGCCGGACTCGGCCGCCGCCTTGACCACCATGGTGTCGAGATTGGCAAGCACGTGGCGGCGCTGCTTCTCCTCCCAGCACAAAAACGTCTCCACGTTGTGGAGGATCGGCTCCTCGCCGAGATAGTAGCGGATCATCTCCGGCACATAGGCGTAGACGACCTTGTCGTCGGCCACGCCCGTGCCCGGGGCGTTGGCCATGGCCACGCGCCCGGCCTTGTAGACCTCCATGATGCCGGGCACGCCCAGAAGCGAATCCGGCCGGAAGACCGTGGGGTCGAGAAAGTCCTCGCCCACCCGCCGGTAGAGCACGTCCACGCGCTTTAAGCCCCTGGTGGTGCGCATGTGCACGTAGCCGTCGGCCACGACCAGATCGCGCCCCTCGACCAGCTCGATGCCGGCCTGCTGGGCCAGGAAGGTGTGCTCGAAGTAGGCGGAGTTGAACACCCCGGGGGTCAAAAGCGCGGCCGTGGGCCGCGACGCGCCGGACGGGACGATGGAATGGAGCATGTCGAGCAGAAGCGGCGGGTAGTCGTCCACGGAGCGGATGTCGATGGTCTCGAAGAGCTGGGGAAAGGCGCGCTTGAGGATGCGCCGGTTGGCCAGAACGTAGGACACGCCCGAGGGGCAGCGCAGGTTGTCCTCAAGGACCAGGAATCGGCCCGAGGTGTCGCGCACAAGATCGGTGCCGGTGATGTGGCACCATACGCCGCGCGGCGGGGCGAGCCCCTGGCATTCCTTGAAATACCCCGACGAGGATTCGACCACGGACCGGGGAACGACCCCGTCGGCCATGATCCGGCCCTTGCCGTAGACGTCGCCGATAAACAGGTTCAGCGCCCGGATGCGCTGGGCCAGCCCGCGTTCCAGGGAGTCCCATTCGGCGGCCGCGATAATGCGCGGCACGATGTCGAAGGGAAAGATCTTCTCCGTGCCGTCCTCGTGGCCGTAGACGGTAAAGGTGATGCCCATGTCGTAGAGCGCCTGCTCGGCCGCCGCCTGCCGGGCCAGGATCTCCCGGGGCGGCAGGGAGATGATCTTTTCATACAGCATGCGGCAGCCGGGTCGCGGCAGGCCCGGGGCCTCGAACATCTCGTCGTAAAACGGACCTGGATCGTAGCCGGAAAAGTCCATGGTATGCGGCATGGCGCCCCCCACTGCCCTCCCGGAAGCGGCTTCCGGGCGGTTGCATCACGCGCCGAAAAGGTTCCCGTGAACGGAAATCCCCTGGCCTGATTGACTTTTTTGTTAATTCAGGCAGGCGAAAATTGTCAATCGAAATACCCTGACGCCAGCTGATCGGTGGACAGGCGGACATCCCCGGCATACCAAGGAGGCATGGAAGCCTCCCCCGAAAAGGCCCTGGCCGGGGCCATCGCCGGCCAGCTCGCCGCCGGCCTGTCCCAGGACGAGACGGTGGCGCATTTCATCCGCTCCACCTACGGCGCGCTGGACGCGGGCGAGCTTGCCGCCCTGGTCGCCGACCGGGACGATCCGCAGGCCGCAAGCCTCGTGGAGCTGCTGCTTTTCCCGGGAGAGGCCGTGGCCCGGGCCCTGGAACCCGGGCTTGCCGCCGCCGGGCTCGACACGGCCGGACAGGAGCGCCTGACCGAGGCGCTTTGCGCCTCCGTGAGCCGGGCCGTGGCCGTGTTGCCGGACGGAACGCGTCTGGCCCTGCCCCTCGAGGCCGACGACGTGGCCCGCTTCGTGGCCCGGCTGGCCCCGACCCGCACCCTGCCCCGGCAAGCGTCGGCCGTCATCAACGAACGCTTCGGCGCGGCGGCGGCTCTCGATCTGGCCGTGGCCGCCCGCCAGACCGGCCCGGACTGGACGCCCGGGAAAACATCCTTTCTGACGACCCTGGCCGGCCGGCTGCCGACGGAGACGCCGCAAAGCGTCGCCGCCCTGGCCTATGCCCTGCGCTTTCTGGCCGGGCTCGGCCCGCGCGCCCTGCCCGTACCGGCGCTGATCGCCCGCCACGGCCGGCTCGTCGCCCAGCTGCGCCGGGCCCGCCAGCAGGAACAAGCGCTTTCCGAGAGCAATTTCGAGACCCTGGCCATGACCGGAAACCGCCTGCCCTACCTGCATGCCCCGGACATCGCCCGGGAACTGGCCCTGGCCGAAGCCGTCATCGTGGCCGCCACGGGCCGGCCGGCCCCGGATACCGCCGCCAGTTGCCTGGATATGGGCGCGGTGGAAGATATGGACGAGCTTTTGGCCGCGTTCGGCGAACAGCCGGCCTAGGCCGCGCAGACGCCGGCCGCCAGCGGCAGACGCACGGTGATGCGGGTACCGGTCGCCGCATCGGATTCCCAATCGATATCGCCGCCGTGGAGCCTGGCCACGGCCATGGCATTGTAGGCGCCGAGGCCGGTGCCGTTGCGTTTGCCGCTGGTGGCGTATTTCTTGAAAAAACGCGGCCGGATATCTTCCGGCACCACGCCCTGGTTGTGGATCACGGTTTCGGCCCGCGCCGACACGGTCTTCAGCGTGAGGCGCACCGCGGTCCCGGGCGGGGCCGCTTCCAGGGCGTTGGTGACGAGATTGGAAAAAAGGATGGCGAGCAGGTCCGGCTCGCCCGCGACCGAGGGCCCCCTGCCGCCGTCGTCGAAACCTTCCCCGGCGAGGATCAGACGCACATGGCGCGCCTGGGCCAACGTGGCCACTTCCCGAGCCATGCCCGCCAAAAACGGCGCCATGGGCACGGGCTCGGGCCGCAACGTGTAGCTCCCTTGCTCGATTTTATGCAGGTCCAGGTTGCGCCCGACCAGCGTGTACAGACGCGTGGCCGTCTCGCGGATCACTTCGGCCATCTCCCGGTGTTCGGCGCTGAGCCCGCCCCCGACCAGATGGTTGGCCAGACCGGCGATGCCGGCCAACGGCGAGCGCAGGTCGTGGCGCAGCACCTGCTCCGCCCGCTCCCGGGCCTGCTCGGCCCGCACCCGGTTCGTGACGTCGTGAACGATGGAAAAAAGCAGCGTTTGTCCGGCATACTCCACAGGTCCCGAATAGACCTCCACCTCCCGCAGTTCGCCTCCGGCCAGCCGGTGGGTGAAATGGAAAATGCCCTGCCGCCCCTCCCGCGCCGCGCGCATGTGCTCGAGCGCCTCCTCGGGCCGGCAGGTGTTGATATCCCAGATGGACAACCGGCGCAGCACCTCGAGAGGATAGCCGTAAAAGGCGCTGGCCGCCTGGTTGGCGTCCTCGATGCGGCCCGAAACCGGATCGACCAGAAGCTTGACGGCAATGTTGGTGAAAAAGACGGCCCGGTAGAGCGCCTGGGCCTCGACCAGGGCCTGCTGCGTCTCCTGGCGGGCCAGCAGCACGGCCACGCCTTCGGCCAGCCGCTCCAGGGCGGCCACGGCCTCCGCGTCCAGGCAATCGGGCCGCCGGTCATTGACCTGGAGCAGCCCGAGCGTGCGGCCGCCGGCGCGAAGCGGGACAAGGACGACGGTTTCGTAACCGGCCGTGTTGCAGCGGTTGCGCGTTGTCGGCGGCAGGTCCTCGGCCTCGGCCTCGGCCAAAAGACGGCTGGTCGAACCGACGAAAAAGGAGCCATGGGAAGTGAAAAAGGGAAGGGAAGGATCGACGCGCCCTTCGATGACCGCGCCGCAGATGCATTCCAGCACGGCCCGGCCGGCCGGGGTGCGCGCCAGGCTGCCGTCGGCATTTTTGGCGCACAGCCGCGTCTCGGCCAGGACGAACGCCTCGGAAAAGCCCGAGGTGGTGTAATAGGGAAAGTCCTCGCCCCTGGCCAGCCGCACGCCCACGGCGTCGCACCCCGTCCAGCGGCGCAACAGCCCGAGCAGCACCCGCAACAACGCCTCCCGGTCGGACATGGCCCCAAGCAAGGCCACGGCCTCGTCCAGCCCCGTCATAAACGAGCGATCCGGCTCCGGTTCGGCGGTCATATTCCTCTGTTAGCATCATCCGCCGGCCGTGCACAAGCCGTTACCAGCCTGACGCGCTCATTTTCACGGGAAAACCCGGTCAGTTCTGCTCCGCCGCCGCTTCCGGAGCGGCGGTTTCCAGGGAAGCCGGATGCTCGGGGATGCGCACGCAAAAGCGCGTGCCCAGACCCGGCTCGGAGGTCAGGTCGATCACGCCGCCGTGCTTGGCCACCATGTCGTTGGCGATAAAAAGCCCAAGCCCCGTGCCCTTGAGCCCCTTGGACGAGAAAAAAAGCGTGAAGGCCTTCTCCCGCGTCTCCTGGTCCATGCCCATGCCGTTGTCCTCGATGTCGAAGACGAGCGTGGCCCCTTCGCGGCGCACCCGATAGCGGATATGGTGTTCGGGCTTGTCGGTGTCGGCCAGGCAGGCGTCCACGGCGTTTTCCAGGATATTGACCAGGGCGGCCTGCAAATTGGCGGCGTCCACGGCCATCACGCCGAGATTCTCGCCGATTTCGGACGTCAGCGTCACGCCTTCGCGGTCGGCCTTGGGCGCGACGGTCTGGGCGACGCCGGCCGCGAATTCGGCCACGTCCACGGTTTCCGGGTCCAGCTCCCGGGACTTGGCGTAGTAAAGGACGTTGAGCACGAGGTTTCGCACCCGGCCGACCAGGGTCTTGACCGCCTCGGCCGCGGCCTGGGTCTTTTCCGCCTCCCCGCGCCGCAAGCCCGATTCCACGCGGTAGACCGCGCCTTCAAGCGCCGTAAGCATGCCCTTGACCCCGTGGGAAATGGACCCGAGCATGAGCCCGAGCGAGGTGAGATGGCTTTGCAGCTGGCGGATGCTCGTGATGTCGGCCGACATCTCCATGACCTCGACCACCTTGCCGGCGGCGTTGCGGATGGCGGCCGTGGAAATGAGCACGTTGCGCTGGCGGCCGTCGCGGGTGGTGACCACCGACTCCTGGTAATGGGGCTCGCCGTCGGCGAAGGTGCCCATGGCCGGACAGTCCGGGCAGGACTCGGCCCGGTGCTTGAAGACGTCGTAGCAAGCCCGGCCCACGCCCTCGCCGAAGTCCTCCACGAAGCGGCGGTTGTTGGCCACCACCTTGCCCGACGGATCGCGCACCGCGATATAGCAGGGCGTGGCGTCGAAGAGGTCCATGTACTTCTGCTGGGTGACGCGCAGCTCTTCCTGCAGGCGCTTTATTTCGCTGACGTCCACGGCCATTTCCAAGACCAGCTCCACCTTGCCGTCGGTCGTTGCGATGGGCGAGGTGTGGACCATGACCGGCAGCTCGTTGCCGTTTTTGCACAGCATGGTTTCCCGCGAGCGCTGGCCCTTGCCCGTCTCGAAGGTCTTCCAGACCGGGCCGTCGAACCCCTTGAGCGCCTGGCCGACGTAGACCTCCCAGCTGTGGTGGCCGACCATGTCGCCGAGGCGTTCCTTGTAGAGCTGGTTGGTGACCACGACCTCGAGGGAGGCGTTGTGCACGGCCACGAAACACGGCATCTCGTTGAAATAGCCCGCGCCCTCGCCGAGATCGGCCGACAGCCCGGAGATGGCCTGGCACATGGTTTCGGCCATCTGGCCGGCGGCCAGCTGCCGCTCCAGCTCCACCACCCGGGACGACTTCTCGCGCACGAGCTTTTCGAGGTTCTGGGTGTACTGGCGCAGTTCGCGCCGCAACGCCAGCTTCTCGTCGATGCGCTTTAAGGCCGCGTCCAGGATGTCGTGGTTGATGGGCTTGGTGACGAAATCGGCGGCTTCGTACTGCAGGCAGCTGATGGCCAGGTCCATGTCGCCGTGCCCGGAGATCATGACGACCTCGGTGTCCGGGCTCATGGCCTTGATGCGCTTTAAAAGCTCAAGCCCGTCCATGACCGGCATCTTGATGTCGGTCAACACGATGGAGGGGGCCACTTCGTCGAACATGGCCAGCGCCTCTTCGCCGTTGGCGGCGGCGTGCACGGCGTATCCCAGATCCGACAGGAACAGGCCTAAAAACCTTCGGATGTCTTCCTCGTCGTCGACAAGGAGCAGGGTTTCGCTCATGAGGCTTCTCCGTCGCGGTGCAGGCGTCCGGCCCGGTTGCGGAGGCGGGGCCGTCTCTCGGCGGCCCCGCGCCCGATGTTATGCCCCTATGGCCTGGGCGACCACGCGCAGCACCTCGTCGGCGTCGAAAGGCTTGCCGATGAAGGCCGCCGCCTTGGGAATGATGTAGGTCAGTTCCGTATGCCCGGTGATGACGACAATGGGGATGGCGGCCAGGGACGGGTCCTTGCCGATGGCCCGGCTGACCCAGGGGCCGGTCTTGTCGGGCATCTCCACGTCCAGGGTGATAAGGTCCGGGCGGAGATCCTTCAGGAGCTCCATGGCCCGCTCACCGCTTTCGGCGGTGACGACCTCGTAGCCGTTGTCGCTGAAAAGCGCGTCCAGGTAGTCGCGGATATTGGGATCGTCGTCGACCGTCAGTATGGTTTTCTTGCTCATGGCTCCACTTCTCCTTGTGCTTGCAAGGTCGGGTCCCGTCACGCCTCGGACGCTTCCGGCAGCTTGTCCGGCCGGTTGACGCTGATGACGGGACAGGTGGCGCGCACCAGGACCTGCTCCAAGGTGCTGCCGAAGGGACGCTCGTCGGGCCCCTCGTCGGGATCGACGTTCCGGGTGTGGTGGGCCATGACGATGAGGTCGGCCTGCCGTTCCCGGGCGAACTTGACGATCTCCACATAGGGCGATCCTTCCCAGACCTCAATGCTGGCGCGCTTGGCCAGGTCGCCGAGTTTCGCGGCGTATTCGACCTGGATCCTGCGCCGGGCATCGGCCAGCCGGCCCTCGATGCCCTCCTGGGTCAGGGCGATGGGCGACTGGAGCCGGTCGAGGTCCAGGCAGTGGAACAGATGCAGTTCGCCGTCGACATCGCGGGTGATGCTCTGGGCGAGCTTGAAGGCCGACTGCGAGGCCTTGGAGAAGTCGGTGGCGAACACGATGTTGGAAAACCCGCCCCAGAACGAGGCGGCCGGGCGGGAGACGGTCAGGACCGGACAGCGGGCGGCCTTGGCCACCTTGCGGTGGGTGCCGCCGATGACGCCCCGGCGGTAGAAGCCGCCGACCTCGACGCCGGCGCGCCGGGCGCCCATGACGATGAGGTCCGCGTCCTCCTTGCGGGCCATGCGCAACACCTCGCGCGAGGGATTGCCCACGGCGATCTCGATGCGGGCGTTTTTGCAGGCCGAGAGCTGGATGGCGTAGGTGGTGCGCAGTTCCTCGCGCACGCCCTCCAGGTATTCCTCGTCGGCGTCCACTTCCTCGCCGGTGCGCACGTCGAGCACCAGGTTGCTGTCGCCCTTGCCCGGAATGCCCAGGCAATGGAAGACCACGATCTCCGAACCGTAGCGGCCCGCCATATCGAAGGCCACGCGGGCGGCGCTGTCGCAATCCGGCGCGCCCGAAGTCGCAAACACTATCTTGCCAAACATTCCCGACCCCCATTTCGCGTGAGAGGTGCGTTGTTCATTGCCGCGCCGTCGCCGGTGTTATGCATCGCCATCGTCGTCCTTGGGCTTTAAGTGCTCCGGCACGATGACCATCTTTATAAGCAGCGGCTTGAGGAACGACCAGTCGATGCCGATGCGGTACTCTTCTTCCAGGTCGCGGATGGCGTCCCAGCAGTTGTGGCAGGGCGAGATGACGAGCTTGGCCCCGGTGGCGAGGATCTGGTCGCGCTTGGTGAGAAGCGCCTTGTTGCGCTGGGGGCGGAACTTGCCGATGCCGTTGAAGCCGCCGCCGCCGCCGCAACAGTAGTTGTGTTCCTTGTTCGGCGTCATCTCGTGCAGGTAGCCGGGCTCGACGATGTAGGAGAGAATCTCGCGGGCGGTCTCGGCCAGGCCCCAGTTGCGCACGTAGTTGCAGGAGTCCTGGTAGGTGACGGGCACCTTGATGCGCTTGGTCGGGTCGATCTTGAGCTTGCCCGTGCGTAGCGCCTCGGCCACCCACTGCACGTAGTGGATGTAGGGACGCGGCGGCTGGCCGTCGGGACGGCCGGCCCAGTACGGGCCCTCGACGACGGTCGCCCGGTGGGCGTGGCCGCATTCCGTGCCGATGACCCGCTTGGGCCGCAGGCGCTCGATGGCGGCGTAGACGTTTTGGACCTGCAGCTTGCAGGCTTCCCAGTCGCCAGCGAACATAGCCAGGCTCGTCTGCTCCCAGCCTTCCGAGGGCACGGTCCAGTTCTCCCCGGCGATGTGGAAGAGGATGGCCGCCTCGGCCAGATCCTCGGGATAGTGCTTGGGCTCGCGGGCATTGCACGTGTACATGATGTCCGCGTCTTCCTTGTCGATGGGAATCTCGAGCCCGGGCCAGTCGTCCTGCTGCTCCTCGGCCATCCAGTCGCAGGTCTCGGTCCAGTCCTCGGTGGTGACGTCCATCTGGGCCCGGTAGACACGGTGCATGCCGGCCCCGATCTTGAGCTCCCAGGGCACGAATCCCTGGGAATAGAGCAGGCCGCGCAGATACCCCATCATGATGCCGATGTCGATGCCGTGGGGGCAGTACATGGCGCAACGGTTGCAGCAGGTGCACTGGGACCAGGCCACTTCCATGGCGTGGCGCATGAAGGCGTTGTCCACGTCGCCCTTGCGCTTGATGATTTCGCCAAGGGTCGAATGGATCTTGTAGGACGGCACCTGCTCGGGGTTGCGGTCGTTGACGAGGTACAGGAAGCAGGAATCGGCGCACAGCCCGCAGCGGGCGCAGACCGAAAGCCAGGTCTTCATGCGCGACTTCATGGTCTTCTGGATGGAGGACCACAGCTTTTCGCGGTCCACTTCCAGGGATTCCATCTCTTCGTAGTATTTCTTGCCGCGAGTATCCGAAAGAAGCGCTTTTAAGGCCTCATCGGTCGTGATCGGCTGCTTGTTGCAGTAAATACCTTCAGGCATGGCTATTCTCTCCTTGGCGACGTGGCGTCGGCCTTTTTACCAGACGATGCCGCGGCCGCGCTGGCCGCCGCGCTTGACGCCGAAGTCCACCCCGATCTGGGCCCGGGAACAGAAGAACAACACCACATGGGAGAGCTTGGTGAACGGGATGGCGACAAGCCAGATCTCGCCCGTGACGATATGGGCGAGCAGCCAGCCGGAATGGTCCCCGGACTGGTGGGCGGCGACGAACCCGGTCAGAAGCGGCGCAAGGCTTATGGCCATGACCCACAAATCGTGGGCGGTGGTGATGATGCGCACCTCGGGCAGGGCGAAACGGCGCAGCAGGATGAAGACGCCGGCCGCCATGGCGAGGACGGTCAGGGCATCGGCCAGCCCCGCCGGGAGCGTGGGCCAGGAGAGGCCGAAGCGCTCGGACACCAGCATCACGTGGGCGAAGAGAAAAAGCGGCACAATGACCAGTCCCACATGCAGCAGGAAAAAGGCGGCCGTGTAAAGCGGCTTGAGCCGCCAGCTGCGCGAGCCATACGGGGTCAGCCAGTGGAAGATGGATTTGAGCGCGCCCTTGACGGCCAGCTCGCGGTAGTAGCCGTAGGGCACGCGGTCGAGCTGCCAGTCGAGGCCCCTCACGTATTTGACGACGCGCCAGGCGCAGCCGATGACGAAGATGGCAAACGACAGCCACAGCATCGGACCCGTCAGGAATGCAAACATGGTGATCTCCTTACCGTAAAGGTCCAGGCGGCCTAGTAGCGCCGATTGCGTTCTTCGCGGCCCGTCAGGAAGTGCCAGAAGCCGACAAAACAGATCAATAAGATGCCCATGAGCACATACGTAATGCTCTTGTTGTGCAGCATCAGGTCTTGCAAGGTGTTAAACATCGTATTGTTCTCCTCTCACCCTAGTGGGACGAGTCTTTGTCGGCCGGGTGGGCGTAAAAAATCGGCATGCGCGTGACGATGAAGCGGAAGGCCAGCACGCCGACGGTGACCACGAACAGCGAGATGATGATTTCGCTCACGCTCGGAAAGTAGCGAAGCGCGCTCGGCAGCTTCCAGTTGAAGGCGACCAGGCTCACGTCGAAGCGGTTCAAGATGATGCCGATGACGGTCCAGGGCGCGGCGACGCGCACGAGCCCGATGTTGCGGTCGCGGTAGCCCACGGCGTAGCAGTAGCACGGCAGCACCACGAAGCCGACGACCTCGAACAGCCACCAGGCACCGTAGCCGGTGAAGAGGTACTGCCAGCGGTTGTCCATGGCCAGGCCGATGAGCTTCATGGCCAGGTAGCCGGACATGATCCAGGCCGCCCCCTTGGCGAAAGCGAATTGCAAATCCATGTAGTTGGCGTTGTAGTCGTCGTCCATCTTGTCATGGAAGTACTTGTGGGACAGCGTCCCCTCGAAGACGACCATGGACAGGCCGGCGAACATGCTCGACATGAAAAACATCACCGGCAGATACGGCGTGTACCACAGGGGATGCAGCTTGGACGGGGCGATGAGGTAGAGCGCGCCGAGCGAGCTCTGGTGCAGGGTGGACAGGATGACGCCGAGGATGGTGAGCCCCATGGTCACCTTGACCAGCACGGCGCGCAGCTTGTCGTAGCCGCCCTTCCACTCCAGGGCGGCGGGCAGGTACTCCAGGAAAAGCACCGTCAGGTAGATGAACACGCAAAGGCCCACTTCGAACAGCACCGAGGTCGTCCCTTGCGAGTAGAAGATGGGGTACGGCAGGCGCCAGGGCCGGCCGACGTCGTAGTTGAGCGCGAAGACGACCAGGGCGTAGCCCAGAAAGGCCGTCAGGATGGCCGGGCGCACGGCGGCGTGGAAGCGCTTGAAGCCGAAGACGTAGCAGGCGGTCGAGGTGGTGTAGCCGCCGGCGGCCAGCGCGACGCCGCACAACAGGTCGAAGCCGATCCAGATGCCCCAGGGGTTGTTGTCCGACAGGTTGGTGACCGTGCCGAGGCCCATGGTGAAGCGCAGGATGGTCACCACGATGCCGGCTGCCAAAATGACGCCCGCGAGGATGTTGCCGGGCGTGAAAAGCGTTTTTTTGGTGTTTTCCGTCGACATTACGCGTCCTCCCCGCCATCGGATGTCTTGGCGGCGGCTTCCAGGGCCTTTTTGACCTCGACCTCGATGCGGCGCTTGCCGGCCACCTCGGCCTTGGCCAGTTCCTCGGCCAGCTTGGCCTCGGCCTCGGCGCTGGCTTTGGCGATGGCCGCGTCGACCGCCGCCTTCTTTTCTTCCCCGGCGATTTTGTCCTTGCGCTTGCTGACGGCGTAGAGCCCGGTCAGAAGCACCGGCCAGATGCCGGCCACGGCCGGCACGGCGGCAAGCGCCCCGCTGGTGAGTTCCGGCGCGGAAGCCGTGCCCAGGTGCTCGTCCATGCCGAGGGCGGCGAAGGACGGCCTCGGCGCGACGTACAGCCAGCTCGTGCCGCCCATCTCGTGCTCGCCGTAGACGTGCTGCACGTACTTGTCGGGGTTGTCCGAGATGCGGTCCCAGGCGATGTTGAGCAGGTCGCGGCGCCTGCCGAACTGGAGGGCCTCCTTGGGGCAGGCCTCGACGCAGCCCGGAAGCTTGCCTTCCTTGATGCGCGGGTAGCACATGGTGCACTTCATGACCCGCGGCGAAATGACCTTGTCGTATTCGTAGGTCGGGATGTTGAACGGACAGGCAACCATGCAGTACCGGCAGCCGACGCACAGCGAGGCGTCGTAGACCACCGCCCCGGTCTCGGTCTTCTTGAAGGCCTTGACGAAGCAGGCCGAGGCGCAGGCCGGCTCCATGCAGTGGTTGCACTGGATCTTGCGGAAGACCGGATTCTCGCCGGGCTTCGGCACGTATTTGTTGACCACGGTGTAGGCCTTGGCCGTGGTGCGGCGCTCGGTATCGAGCACCTTCAGATCGTCAAAGGGCTTGTCCGGCTTGGGCAGTTCGTTGACCGTGTTGCAGGCGGCCTCGCATTTGCGGCAGCCGATGCACCGGGAGGCGTCGAAGAGAACCCCGAACGCATTGGGCAGGCCCGCCACATCCGCGGCGTCGGAAGCCTTGGCCTTGGTCCCTGTGGTCAGGGTCACCCCGGCCGCTCCCAAAAGGCCCAGAAAGTGTCTTCGTTTCATCGTATCGCGACCTCGTCTGGTTGGCGTGCTAGTTCTTCTTTGCCGCGTGACAGCCGGTGCAGTCCGTGGATTTGGGCACGGGCTTGGCCCCGGGAGCCTTGTCCGCAACCTTGCCGCTTATGCCCATGGCCGTGTGACAGCCCATGCACTGGTTGTGGTAGGCGGCCTTGAGCGCCGGACGCGGCGTGGCGGCTGTTCCTTCCACGGCCGGGTGGCAGTTGCCGCAGCGCGGCGGCGTCTTGGAGGCGGGGCTCATGTGGTGGCAGCCCTGGCACACGGCGGTGTCCGTGGCGTGGAAGGCGCCGGCGAGCTTGTCGCCTTTCATGCCCGCGACCAGGGAGAGCACGATCTTGCGGTGGGGCAGGACCGAAGGCTGGTAGTCCTTGGCCAGCGATCCGAGGGTCACGGTTTCGGGGATGTCCTCGGTCGGGATGGTGGCCGTCTCGGCGCGCGTACCGGCAAGGAGCTTCTCGGCCAGGCCCGGGGCCATGGCGGCGGCGTCCTTGTCGCGGCGCTCCATGAACTCGGCCACGGACTGTTCCAGCGCGCCCTGGGGGGGCACGTGGCAGGAGGCGCACTGCGAGACGTCGGTCACGCCCTTTTTCATGGAGGCGTGGCAGCCGGCGCACTCGGGCTTTTGCTGCCGCGCGGCATGACAGCCGGCGCAGCTTTGCAGCGCCGCGACCTTGTGCATGGCCGCCTCGAGGGTCACGGAGCCGCCCTTCTTGTCGCCGGCCGGGGTGTGGCAGGCGGCGCAGGACGTCAGCGCGGCATGGTGGCAGGAGACGCAGGTCTCGTTTTTGGATTCGTGATATTTGTGGTCGAAGGGCACCGGCGGCATGCCGTAGTCCTTGACCGGCTTGCCGTCCGCGCCGACCAGCGGTTTTTCCGCCTTGACCGGGCGGATCAGGGCGAAATCGGGCTGGCCGCGCTTGATGCGCAGGTCGGCGTCGGCCGGGACATTCTTGCGCGAGGTCTCGGCAATGGCCTTCTGGTCCAGCGGGCCGTGGCAGCCGGCGCAGGTGGTGGGTCCGGTCGCCACGTCCTTGCCGCCGGCAGCGGCGATGGAACGGTGGCAGGTCACGCATTCGCCGTGGGCGGCCAGGCGCAGGGACCGGATCTTCTCGGGCTTGCGGCCCTTGACCTCGGTGCCGGACTCGGTGTGGCAGTAGACGCAGGCTCCGGGCACCTTCTCGGGGGCCGGCGCGGCGATGGTCTTGCCGGCGGCCTCGTCGTAGATGTGGTGGCAGGCGCCGCACTTGTTCTCGGATTTGGCCTGGGTGGCGGCGTGGCGGTAATGGAGCTTCTTGTCGACGACAAGGGGCTGCCAGTTGGAGGCCACGTCCGGGTTACCGTTGTGGCAGCCCTTGCACTGCACGTCCGTGGGACCGGCCTTCATGCCGTCCTCGGCCATCTTCTTGTGGCAGCCGATGCAGTTGGCGTGAAAGGTTTCCTTGATCCTGTCGGCGTCCATGGGCTTGTCGTCGCGTTGATAGGCCAGGAACATGGTGCCGTCCTTGTCGGACAGGTGGCAGGTGCCGCATTCCTTCTTGTAGAACTGTTTCTGCTTGCCCAAGGCGGCCGTGTGCTTGTCGTGCAGGAAGACGACCGGGGGCTGGGTGAGCGGACCGAACTTTTTCAGTTCGTCGAGGGAGAGGATGTCGGCTCGCAGCTTGTCGTCGCCCTGGGCCCTGGCCGCGCCCCCTCCAGCCATGAGTGAAAGCAGGCCGCCGGCCCCGAGCAGGACCAGGGCGACAAGCAGCAAACCCGTGCGCTGTTTTGCGTTTTTCATACCTTCTTCGACCTTCTGCTTGACATGTTCACGTGTCCCGTCTCCCTTGGCCTCGGTCTTGCGGCGCGCTGTGGGTCGATTTTCGGGGGTCGTCCTTGGAGTCGGGCGGCCGGGTGAAAAATGGCCTTGACAGCGCCGCAAAAAATTATCACGATTTGCCTGCAATACGTGAGTTACGTCATTAGCGGCTTTCGTGAAATTTGTCACCTGCTTTTTTGATTTCTGACACGAAACGTCGGGACTTAGCCCCCCGACACAACGTCGGCCCAGGCCGCGGAGGCGCTCACAAGATGGGAATAGTCCCAAAAAACAAGGTAGATAGGAAAGGAACCGCTGCCAAGGCCACGGACGGTGCGGCGGCAGCTGTCCGGTTCCTGAGCACGGAACAGCTCATTTTGCTTGAGCAGGCCTTTGTTGCCTGGGTGGCCAAGGCGCGGGGGAAGCGCTCGAGTTTATCACGAAACCGTTGCAGACTCGTGTTCTTGCTCCTGCGCCATACTGGCGCCAAGCTCGGCGAGGTCCTGGCCATAAACGATGCCGAGGATTTCGATCTCGTGGCCCGCAAGGTCACCCTTGGCGGACGCGGCGAGGAGGACAGGCCCTCCCGCGAAGTCTATCTGCCCCACGAGCTCCACGCCGAGCTGGCCGCCATCCTGCGCGATCCGGACTACGAGCCCTATCGCGGCGGGCTCCTCGCCCTGGACCAGGGCTACGTGCGGCGCGTGCTCTACGAGCGGGCCGACGACTGCGGCCTGCCCAGGCAGCTGGCCAACCCCAACACCCTGCGCCGCTCGCGCGGCATCGAACTCTTTCGCGGCGGCGTGCCGCTCGGAGCCATCCAGCGCAGCCTCGGCCATCTGACCGCCAATTCCACCGCCGCCTTTCTGGAGATTTCCGAGGGAGACCCCTCCTCACCGGACATGGCCCTGCTCGACAGCGAAAAGGCCGCCGCCGAGGACAACTGCAACACCTTCACCGGCCGGGTCACGGCCATCACCCCGGGAGACCTGCAATCCCTGCTCGAGGTGGAGACCCCGGGCGGACACCGGCTGGTGTCCGTGCTCTCCAACGACCACGTGAAGGCCATGGAGCTGCACCGGGGAAGCCCGGTCACGGCCCGCATCCGCCCGCCCCGCCTGTCCCGAAACGCCGAAACGGCCGCGCCCGGCCCCAACCGCTTTCGCGGCGTGGTGGAACGCATCATGACCGGCGCGGACACGGCCGAGGTGGTGGTGCTTCTGGAGGACGGGGCCAGGGTCAGCTCCGTGGTCACCCCGGAGACCCTGGCCAACCTGCGCCTGGAAGTGGGCGAGACGGTCTGGGCCATGACCGGGGCTTTTTCCATCACGGTCAGCGCGGCGTAGGAAAGGAGAAGGCGGGGATGGACATGGACAAGGAACACGAAACCGGCGACGCCGCACAGCCGCAAAAGCCACGCCCCGACAAGGGAACCGGCGCGGCGCTGGCCCGTTTCGCCGCAAGCGCCGGCCGGGTCTTCCTGCAGATCCGCTGCTCGCTTATCACCAAGCTGGCCATCATCTCCGGCGCGGCGCTCATGTTCTTTTTCTTTCTCTGGTCCCATCTCAACATCGGGGCCATGGAAAGGCTGTCCATGGAGAACACCGTCTCGGACATCAACCGCCTGGGCACCACCATCATCCTCGGGCTGCACGACTCCATGCTGACCTACGCCCCGGACGCCACCCAGGAGATCGTGCGCAACATCGGCTCCCAGGCGGCCATCAAATCCATCCGCATCTACAACAAGCGCGGGGAGATCAAGTATTCCAAGGACGCGTCGGAAATCGGCACCGACACCGATATCAAGCAGGAAGCCTGCTATGTCTGCCACCGCAAGGAGCCGCCGCTTTTCGACGTCGGCATCAAGGCGCGCACCCGCTTTTTCACCGACGCCCAGGACCAGAAGTGCATCGGCATCATCTTTCCCATCGTCAATGACCCGTCCTGCTCGGGCGACCCCTGCCACGTCCATCCGCCGGGCAAGAAGATTCTCGGCCTGCTCGACATGGCGGTTTCGCTCGCCGGCACGGAGACGACGCTTTCGCGCTTCACCGGCATCAATTTCCTCATGGCCCTGGCCATCGCGGGCGCGCTTTTCCTCATCCTTTTTTTGTGCATGCACCTGCTTGTCAACGCCCCGGTGCGCAAGATGATGCGGGCCACCCGGGCCATTGCCGCGGGCGGCGAATTCACCGGAGTGGACCTGCGCCAGTGTGACGAGATGGGGGAACTCGGCCGGGCGATCACCACCATGGGCCGCGAGGTACTGGCCAAGCAGGCGGAGCTGGCCCGGCAGATGAAGCGCTACCAGGACCTTTTCGAGCACGTGCCCTGCGTCATCACCGTCCAGGACAAGGACCTGCGGCTTGTCAGCTACAACCAGTTTTTCGCCGGCGAGTTCCACGCCAGCCCCGGCCAGTACTGCTACAAGGCCTACAAGGGCCTCGACGCGCCCTGCCCGGGCTGCCCGGTCATGCGCACCTTTAAGGACGGGCTGCCCCACGCCACCGAGGAAATCACCCTGGACAAGGACGGCAATCCCCGCTCTTTTTTCGTCAGCACCGCCCCCATGCCCGACGCCGACGGCAACATCGCCACCGTCATGGAGATGAGCCTCGACATCACGGCCAGCAAGTACCTGGAGGCCGAGCTCGAACGCTCGCGCAAGAAGTACCTGGCGATTTTCAGCTGCATTCCCACCGCCCTTTTCGTGCTGGACCGCGAGGACCTCACCATCCTCGAATGCAACGCCACGGCCGAGGAGGTCTACGGCTACACCCAGGCGGAACTTATCGGCCAGAATTTCCTGGATCTTTTCTACAACCGCGACCGCAGCGGCCACGAGCGCAGCATCCGGGAACGCCACGCCATCGACCGGGCCCGCCACTGCAGGAAATCCGGGGCGATCATATACGTCTCCATCCGCGTCTCCACCACCACCTTCCCGGACAGCCAGGTCTACCTGGTTTCGGCCACGGACATCACGAGGCGCCTCGAAACCGAGCAGCAGCTCATCCAGGCGAGCAAGATGGCGACCCTCGGCGAAATGGCCACCAGCGTGGCCCACGAGCTCAACCAGCCCATGACCGTGATCCAGACCATCTCCGAGTATCTCATGCGCAAGACGCGGCGCGGGGAACCCGTTTCGCCCGAACTGTTCCAGGAGATGGCGGAAGGCATCGGCAAGCACATCGCCCGGGCCACCCGGATCATCACCCACATGCGCGAGTTCGGCCGCAAATCCGATCTCACCGTCGGGCCGGTGAACCTTGGCGACGTGCTCATGCACACCATGGAGTTCTTCAACCAGCAGCTCAAGGTGCGCAACATCGAGGTCGCAACCGACATCGCCCCGGACCTGCCCCCGGTCTCGGCCGATGCCGGCCGGCTGGAACAGGTGTTCATGAACCTGCTTTTAAACGCCCGCGACGCCATCGAGGAGCGGGGGCCGGCCGCCGGCGGCAAGACGGAAAAGCGCATCACCCTGCGCGTGTACCGGGACGGGGACCAGGTGGCCGCCGCCATCGCCGACACCGGCCCCGGCATCGCCCCGGACATCCAGGACAAAATCTTCGAGCCCTTTTTCACCACCAAACCCGTGGGCAAGGGGACGGGGCTCGGCCTTTCCATCAGTTACGGCATCATCAAGGATTACGGGGGCACCATCGAAATGGCCTCGGAACCGGGTCAGGGAGCCCGGTGCATCGTCCGGCTGCCGATCCGCAAGCCGGATACGGGACAGACGGCGTAACCGGGCGCTTCGCGCCCGTCAGCGTCCGCCGCCCGGGGCTGGCGGACAGGAACAGGCATCAACCGGGACTTTCCGGACGGCTAAGGCGTTACGGCAGAAAACCGCGATCGGGACCGGCTCCACAAGGAAAGCCGTCCCAATGAGGAGACGAAAAATGGCCAAGAAAATCATGGTGGTGGACGACGATCCGCAGATCGTCTCCTATCTCGTCACGTTGCTTGGGGACAACGGCTACGACACCTGCAGCGCTTGCGACGGCGACGCCGCCATGGACGTGCTGGAGCGCGAAAAGCCGGACTGCATCACCCTGGACCTGGAGATGCCCCACGAGTGGGGGCCCCGGTTCTACCGCAAGTTCTCCCAGAAAGAGGAATTCAAGAACCTGCCCGTGGTGGTGATAAGCGGGCTGACCGGGCATGATATGGCCATCCGCAAGGCCGTGGCCGCCATTCACAAGCCTTTCGAGCCCGAAGCCGTGCTGACGGCCGTGAAAAAGGCCTGCGGCGACTGATCGCCCGGACCGGCGCGTGGAGAACTCCGCGAGGGTTCGTTTTTTTTGAAGCAATGCGGCAATCGGGCCTTTATCGGCCCTCTGGCGGGGCCGGCGCGAAAGCGCCGGCCCCTTTTTTCTCGGGCGGCCAAACCTCCCCTGCTGACGTTTCGCCCGCGATCCCCTATCCTCGCCCCAAATGCGGCGGCTTTCATGATCCCTCTTTTACGCCGCGCCACGACGGAGAAGGAGACACCATGCCGGAAAGCGACATTGCCGGGCGCATTGCCGCCTGGATGGACGACCGCGCCCACAACGCCCTGTTCCCGGGCTCGGATATGCCCGCCTTCGCCACCCCGCTCATCGGCTATGCCGACGGCGCGGACCCGCTTTTTACACGCATCAAGGAGGACATCGGCCCGGAGTTCTACTGGACGCCGCGTCAAGCCTTCGCCCTGGCCTTCCCGGACGACGCCCCGCCCCCCGCTGACGCTTTGACCGTCATCGCCTGGATACTTCCCCAGACCGCCGCCACCCGCGCCGCCCACCGGGCCTGCCGGGATCTGCCGGACATCGCCTGGAGCCGGGCCCGCCACTTCGGCGAAATGGTCAACGAACGCCTGCGCGCCTTCGTGGTCGAAACCCTGTCCCGGGAGGGCATCCGGGCCGTGGCCCCCACGTTGCTTCCACAGTGGGGACGGCGGCTGTCCCCGCGCTTGCGAATCGCGCAATCCTATGGAGAAGAAGAGAGAAGAGAATGCGAGAGGGGAAACCCTTTAAAAAGGGTTCTCCCCTCTCGCGCTCTCCCCTTCCTAAATTTTCTAATTATCGGGATGTTCCATTTCCATTTTCCTATCAGGAAAGAAGCGTGGCAAGAAAGCGTCCCGAACCAAGCCGTCGGTGTCCCCGCAAAAAAAGAAACGGGCGGCCCTTTCGGACCGCCCGCCATATATCCAAGAGGTTGCCGCGCCTAGCCGTGCGCGCCGGGGAAAAATTCGGCGCTCACGAAGTACAGCACGAAGAGCAAAACCGCTCCCAGACTGATGCTCCAGGCGATCAGCTTCTTTTCGATGGGCAGAAGCGGTTCCCATTCCATCTGGGAGAGTTCTTCGGAAAAAGACGCGTCTTTGACTTCAGGTTCCATGCATGCCTCCTTGCTTGATCAGGTGTGGTCAGGACGCCAGCGGCGGTTTGACCCCGTGGAAGAAGAGCCACGAGATGAAAAGGCCGATCCAGATGATGAAGCCGAAGAGGCTCACGATGTAGACCAGCGCCAGCCTGCCGATGCCCTCGTCCCACAGCTTCTTGAAGTTGGAGACCACCCCGATGGTGAAAAACGTCAGCACGAAGAAGATGGCCCGGAAAGGACCGGTGTCGCCGATGGCCGTCTTGCCCATCTTGAGCAGGTCGCCGCCCTTGGCGCACAAAAGCAACATGATGATGAAGGTGATGACGTAGCCGAGCACGAAACGCGGAAAACGGTCGAGGATCGCGCCGAGTTTCATGCGCTGGCCGGGCTTGCACTCGATCATGGTGCACCAGATGGCGGCCAGGACGAAGGCCCACACGCCGATGAACACGTCGATGAAGATCTTGATGGTGGTGGCCGCCATGGTGATCCAGCCCGGCTGGTAGTTCACCCCGTCCACGGCCATGGCCTGGGCGCGAACGAGCGCGTCGGTGATGACGCCCGAGGCGATGGCGCCGCCGTCGGACTTGACGGCCAGGCCCATCCAAGCGCCGGCCACCATGGGCTCGTTGTACATCCAATGCTGGGCCACGAAAGGCAGGATCAACATTTCCACGCAGGTAAAGACCACGACCAGCGAGGAAACCATGATGGGGACGATGGGCCGGGCGCGGATGGCGCCGCCGGTGGCGATGGCGGCGGACACGCCGCAGATCGAGATGCCGGAGGCGAGCGGCGCGGCCCATTCACGGCTGAACTTGAAGTATTTCCGGGAGATGTAATACACCAGGGCCCAGTAGATGAGATAGGCCTCGACGATGGCGCAAAGGCCCCGGAAGATGACCGCCGAAGCAAGGCCCAAAGCGTCGACCGACTTGACGCCGAGCTCCGCGCCCAGGATGACGATGGCGATCTTGACGAACATTTCCGGGCGGAGCGCCGGCTTCAGCTTCTCGGCCAGACCCGGCATGAAGTTGCCGATAAAGATGCCGACCAGAAGCGCCACGATAAAGCCCGCCTCGCCGGTCAGCCCCATGGCCCATTTGAGGTTGTACTTCGCCAGCTGGTTGGGCGTGGCCGCGACGACGGCGTAGTGCCCGATGGCGAAGCAGAAAAAGCCGATGAAGAAGACCAGCGTGAAGCTGACCATGAAGCGTTTGGCGTCGCCGCCGAGCGCCCGGATGCCGAAAGCCAGCATGACCGTGACGAAAATCCAGGTCAAAATCAGCGACAGCACGCCGGACATGCCCTTATAGGCGCCCGTCGCCGCCGAGAACATCTGCCCCGGCTCCAGCCACACGTTGGACTTGACGGCCCAGCCCAGCGGATCGACGCCGCCGAAGTTGAAAAGCGACAAGCCGAACAGGACGAGCCCCAGGATCAGGGCCAGCTTGTCTTCCGTAAGCCATTTTTTTTCCGCCATAACTCCCTCCTCTTGCATTGACGATGACGCAGCGCGACGCGCAACCGACCGCGATAAGGCCATCCCGTCGTATCCCTCCCGGAACCCCTCCGGGTGGCCGACCTCGCCGCGCCGATCGCTCCCGCAAGCCGGCGGACATCCGGCGGCCCGCGATTGCTCCGTCCTCCCCTGCCGCCCCCGGGCGAATCCGCCGCCGGAGCGTCTCCCAAACGCCCCGCGGCAAACATCGCGCCGGACCGGGTCCGAGAGACCCGTCAGTTGCCCTAAGCAAGTCCGGGACCAATTCCTTTTTTTTCGCAACATTTTGTATTTACAAGATTTTTAAAACCTGCTCCAATCAAGGTGCCAACTCAGGTTAGCACCCCGCAGCCGGGCGGTTGCATTGCCTTTTTCCCCCAGCCGCCCCAAAAGAGGATCAAGGGGGATCTCATGGCCAAGCAGCACCCCAAAACCATTAAACATCGCTTCGTGGTCGGTCTTTCCGTCATCATGGCCGTGCTCGGCATGTTCTTTGCCGTGGTCATTTCCATGAACCTGCGCAACCAGCTCGTCACCGACACCGAGCACAAGGCCTCGCTGGTGCTCTCCCAGGCCGAGGCGGTCCAGACCTACATCCGCCACGTCCTGCGGCCGTCCATGTACGAGCTTCTGCCGCCGGACGGATTCCTGCTCGAGGCCATGTCCACCTCGTTCGTCACGCGCCGGGTGATGAGCGACCTAAACGCCCAGGGCGACCAGTTCCGCTACCGCCGGGTGGCGGTGCGGGCGCGAAACCCCGATTACGAGGCCGACGCCTTCGAGCGGGCGCTCATGGACCGGTTCGCCAAGGACCCGGAACTGACACGGGTGGAGGAAATCACCGAACGCGACGGGGAAGAGGTGTTCGTGGCCGCCCGGCCGGTGCGCCTGGAAGCCTCGTGCCTGCACTGCCACGGCGACCCGGCAAGCGCGCCCAAGGCGCTCATCGCCCGCTACGGCGACAAGCGGGGCTTCTGGCGGCACGACGGCGAACTTGTGGGCGTGGACGCCGTGACCATGCCCGTGGCCGGGGCGCTGGGGCAGATCAAGGGAGCGACCTTCAGCTTCGTGGCCCTTTTCGCCCTGGGGCTCGGCGTCTTTTACCTGACGGTGCAGCTTTTCTTCGACCGGCTGGTGGTGGTCAATCTGCGCCGGGTCACGGACGTGATGCGCCGCTATTTCCCCAAGGAGGCCGGCGAGGAACCGAACGCCCCTCCGGGCGAGGGCGAGATCGAGGAAATATACGCCGGCATCGAGGCCTTCGCCTCGCGGCTCAAGGAGGCGCGCGGCAAGATCGAGGACCACGCCCAGGACCTGGAGCGCACGGTCACGGCCAGGACAAGGGAACTCGCCCACGAGGCCGACGAACGCCGCTCGGACGTGGCGCTTTTCGTGGAGCTTTTAAGCATCCTCAACATGTCCCAGACCAGGGCCGAGCTTTTGACCGGCGCCCTGGCCCGCATCGCCGAACGCTTCGGCGCCCGGGCCGTGGCCTACGAGTGCGAATTTTCCGGCGGCGGCTCGGTTTCCTGGCCGCCCGGCGATTCCCCGCCGCCTCCCCCCGCCGAGTGGCGCAAGCTGGTGG
This sequence comes from Solidesulfovibrio fructosivorans JJ], assembly GCF_000179555.1. Classification (NCBI taxonomy): domain Bacteria; kingdom Pseudomonadati; phylum Thermodesulfobacteriota; class Desulfovibrionia; order Desulfovibrionales; family Desulfovibrionaceae; genus Solidesulfovibrio; species Solidesulfovibrio fructosivorans. Next base: position 143,231 of record NZ_AECZ01000005.1, on the reverse strand, counting down.
CCGAGGACCGCCTGCGCCTGACCGGCGATGCGGCCTTTATCCCGGTGCGCACGACAGACGTCAGCCGGGGGCTTTTGCGCCTTTACTTTCTGCCCGACGGGCCGGGCCCCGACAGCGATGCCACCGAGCTGTACCGGGCCATCGGCCAGCAGCTCGGCATCGCCCTGGAAAACCTGGACGCCATCAACTCACTTTTGGGCCAAAACGCCCTGCTCGCCTCCATCTTCGACGGCATCTCCGACCCGCTGGCCCTGGTCGACAGTTCCTTCGGCATCATCCTGGCCAACGAACCGGCCCGGGAGCTGGCCAGGGCGCTGCGGCGGGAGCTTGGCGGCGCGGTCGCCCCGCCGCCCGTGGCCATCCCCGGTGCCCCCCTGCGCCTGCCGCCGGAAGTCTTCGGCCCCGCCCCGGGCGACGACGCGGCCAGTCCCGCCGCGATGGCGCGCATCGACCCGACCATTTCCACCATCGACCTGCCCGACGGCCGCTCCTTCGCCGTGACCCGCTACCCCCTGGCCTCTCCCAACGGCCAGGACGGGCGCATGGTGGTCTACGCCCGGGAAAACACGGCCGAACGGCGCATGCGGGAACAGATGCGCCAGACCGAAAAGCTCGTGGCCGTGGGCAAGCTGGCCGCCGGACTGGCCCACGAGATCAACAACCCCCTTGGCGTCATCGCCTGCTACGCGGAACTGTTGCGCCAAAACGAGACCGATCCCCAGGCCCTGGACGACCTGGCCGTCATCGAACGCCACGCGATCATGGCCAAAAAAGTCCTGCGCGACCTGCTCGACTTCGCCCGGCCCCGGCAAGCCTCCACCGGCCCCTGCGACATCGCCGCGCTCTTAAAAAGCCTCTCGCGCCTGTTCGAGGTCCAGGCCCAGGCGCGCAAGGTCCGCCTCGAGACCACCATCGACGACAACCTGCCCGTGGCCAGGGCCGACGCCTCGGCCCTGGAACAGGTGTTGTCCAACCTGCTTTTAAACGCCCTGGACGCGGTCTCTCCGGAAACGGGCGAGGTCCGCATCGCCGCCCGCCCCGGCCCGGACGACGACAGCGTCAGCATCCTGGTCTCGGACAACGGCCCGGGTATCCCCCCGCAAGACCTGACGCGCATCTTCGACCCGTTTTTCACCACCAAGGAAGCCGGACGCGGCTCGGGCCTGGGCTTGGCCGTGGTGTTCGGCCTGCTGCGCGACATGGGCGGCCGGGTGGAAGTGGAAAACGCCGACGGCGCGGTCTTCACCGTCATCCTGCCGGCCTGCGGGCCCGCCTGTCAGGAGGAAGCCTCATGAACGGCACACCGCGTGTGCTCATCGTCGACGACCAGCCGGATTTCGCCCGGGGGCTCGTGCGGCTGCTGGCCAAGAAACTGCCGGGCGCGTCCCTGGGCTGCGTGCTCTCGGGCGAGGAAGCCCTGGCCGACCTCGCCCGCGCCCCCTGCGCCGTGCTGGTGACCGACCTGCGCATGCCCGGCATCTCGGGCCTGGACCTGCTGGGGGCCGCCCTTAAGCGCGACGCCAACCTGGGCGTGGTGCTTTTAACCGCCCATGGTGACATCGACACCGCCGTGGCCGCGCTCAAGGCTGGCGCCTACGATTTCCTGACCAAACCCGTGGACTCCGAACACCTGACCCGGGTCATCGCCAAGGGCCTGGAACGGGCGGAACTGCTGGCCGAAAACATCCGCCTGCGGGCGGTTGTCGCGGCCTGCGGCGGCGATACCGGTCTGCTCGGCCAGTCGCCGGCCATGGAACAGGTCAAGGAGGCCATCACCGCCGTGGCCGGCTCGGACTACACCGTGCTCATCCGGGGCGAATCCGGCACCGGCAAGGAACTGGCCGCCCGGGCCGTGCACAGCCTGTCGCGGCGCGCCTCGGGACCGTTTCTCTCGGTCAACTGCCCGGCCATCCCGGACCAGCTCCTCGAAAGCGAACTCTTCGGCCACGTGCGCGGCGCGTTCACCGGGGCCGAACGCGACCGGCGCGGACTCTTCACCTCCGCCAACGGCGGCGTCATCGTGCTCGACGAAATCGGCGACATCCCCATGAGCGTCCAGACCAAGCTCCTGCGCGTGCTCCAGGAACGCGAGGTGCGCCCCGTCGGGTCCAACAAATCCCTGCCCGTGGACGTGCGCATCCTGGCCTCCACCAACCAGGACCTGGAAAGCAAAATCGCGGACAAGACCTTCCGCGAAGACCTCTACTACCGCTTGAACGTTTTGACCGTGCGCCTGCCGCCCCTGCGCGAACGCCGCGAGGACATCCCACTCCTGGCCACCGCCTTCCTGGCCCGGGCCTGCCGCGAAACCGGCATCGGCGAAAAGGAATTCTCCGCCGAAGGCCTTGCCGCCCTGTCCGGCCGGGAATGGCCCGGCAACGTGCGCGAACTGCTCAACTTCGTGCGCCGGCTTACCGTCTTCTGCCGGGGCGACGTCATCGGTCCCGCCGCCATCGCCGCCGCCGACCCCGGCCAGGGCGACCCGGCCGACATCGATAACGACGACGACACCCCCACGCCCTACCTCGAAGCCAAGGCCCGGGTCGTCGACGCCTTCACCCGGCGTTACGTCGAGCGCCTCCTCGGCCAGACCCGCGGCAACGTCTCCGAAGCGGCACGGGTTTCGGGCCTGGAACGCGTGTCGTTGCAGAAGATATTGCGCCGGTTAGGCATCGCGGCGGAGGGATATCGGTAGGCGAAGGACCGGGGCTCCGCCCCGGACCCCGCCGGGAGGCCACGGGCCCCCGGGCCCCCCTTCTCGGCTTTGGTCGGGCGGGAGGTGGGTTGGCTGCCGGGAAGGCGGAGGTGGAGAAGATGGAGGCTGAATTTGTCGGGACGATGCCGCCGCTGACGCGGCAGGCTCGCCCCGAGCAAATTCAGCCTCCACCACGCCGGTCGCCCCTTTGGGGCGACATGTAAAGACACTCTTGTTTCTTGAATGCGGCGCTTCGCCGCTGGCGCGGTTGTCGCCGCAATCGTGTCCGGCGTCGAGGCGCAAAGCGCCTCGTGTCGCCGGGCCGATTGCGGCGACAAGACCTACCGACCGAACTCCCGCCTCACCATCCCGACCCGGGAAAAGGGGGTCCGGGGGACATCAAGTCCCCCGGCGGTGGGGTCCAGGGGAGGCAGCGCCTCCCCTGGCCGCCGGAGGCACCTCCCCCTGCCGCTAGCGCTTCACCGCCACGGCCGTCAGCACCCCCGCGCCGATGAGCGACCCGCCGCCGACGCGGCGCAGCGTACCGACGAAACGGGGATCGCGGATGCGGCCGCCGATGGTGCCGGCGAGAAGCGCGTAGGCGGTGGTGTTGGCCGCGCCGAGCAGCACGAAGGTCGTGCCGAGGAGCGCCAGTTGCGGCAGGGCCGGTGCCTGCGGGCTCACGAACTGGGGCAGGAAGGCCACGAAAAAGAGGATGGTTTTGGGATTGAGCACGGTGACGGTGAAGGCGTGGACGAATTTCCGGCCGGCCGGGCATGGGGCCGGTGACGCGACCGCGTCGTTGCCCGAGCGCAGCATGCCGATGCCGAGCCAGACCAGGTAGACCGCGCCGACGACCTTTACCACGGTGAAGGCGGCGGCCGAGGCCGAGAGCAGCGCGCCGAGTCCGGCCAGGGAGCCGGCGCAGGCCACGGCGTCGCCAAGGCACACGCCGGTCACCAGGGACCAGACGGATTTGCGGCCCTCGGCCAGGCCGTAGCCGATGACCATGAGCACGGTGGGACCGGGGAAAACGAGCAGCACGGAGGCCGCCGCGATAAACGCCAGATACAATGGCAATGTCATACCCTCACCACGATGCCTTGCCTGAACATGTTGAGAAAACAGCGGACATGCGCCGGAAAAGGTGGTTCCGCGGCGCAATCATTCCGGGTCCTTCCGGGAGTTTCCCGGCCGCGCCCGGTCAGACCTGTCCGGGAGTGCCGTCTCCGAGCGCTCCTTCCAGCTCCGATTCCACGAATGCGGCCGGATCCGCGCAAAAGTCGCGAAGCAATCTGAAATGTTCGGTCCGCTCCACGCGTACCGGTTCGAGGCCGGACTTGGACAGGAGCAAGAGCCGGGCGTCGGGATAGGCCATGAGCAACGGAGAATGCGTCGCCATGATCACCTGACACCGCCCCATCCGCTCCATGCGACGCAGCAGCCTCAGAAACAGGACTTGCCGGGAGGGGGAAAGCGCCGATTCCGGTTCGTCAAAAATGAAGATGCCCTGGCGGTCGCAGCGTTCGTCGAAAAAACGCAGGAAACCTTCCCCATGCGAATGGGAGAGAAAATCCGGCGGCACCCCGGAGGCCTCGATCGCGGCCCGATCGAGATAGCGGGCGACCGTAAAGAAGCTCTCGGCCTTAAAGAACCAACCCGTGGTGATCTTCGGCAGCCAGCTCGCCCGCAGCGCGTCGGCAAGCCGTCCGCCGCTCACTTCGAGCGCCCCGGAATGGTCCACCGGCATGTAGCCCTTGCCGCCGCCGGCATCGTCGTACCCCGCCAGGGCCGCGATGCCTTCGAGGAGGGTTGATTTGCCGGCGCCGTTCTCTCCCACGACGATCGTGATCGCCTTGTCGAAGGACAGCTCGAATCCGGGCAAAAAAAGCGGCAAAGAAAACGGGTAGGCCTTCGGATCGGGGACCGAAGACTTGTCCAGACAGATCCGCTTGAGGTAGGGCGCCGGCAGGTTGGTGGGACGGTATCTCCGACTCATTTCGCACTTCCCCATTCTTGACGCCGGCGGCCATTCCGCGCCGGGGCGCCGGGAGACTGTCTCCCCGTCGAACCTTCTTAAAACAGAAAATCCAATATACCCGCAACCCCCCAAAAAACATACGCCTATCCGGGGTTGGCCAGGAGCTTCGTAAGGCAATCAGCTTTACTTGAATTTCTATTGCATCGAATAGAAATTTATCTTATGATTTAACACCAAACTTTATATATTATCAAATATATATTAACGTAAAAATGCCACTCTTATAAATAAAACTTATATACGACAAAAAACTACAATACGGCAGAAAGATGTGCTGCATCCCACATATATTGAGCTTTAAACTTTAAAGGAGGCCAATATGGAAGTGCCCAGCAAAAGCAATAAGACTTGGCATGACATTGTAACAGGCAAGAAAGTTTTTCAACTGAAGTTTCTTGCCGCCAAGATTCTCCTCGGCAGACTGACGCGATCGGCCAAGGACGACCCTTCACCAGGCAACATCAACACATGTATCGATCAACTTTACGATATTTTTGTCAACAACAAAAATATGCCAAGCGTACAGGATGATCTGAAAACAATTTTCGGCTAGGAGGGCAATATGAGACAGACTATTTCCACTGTAGCTGACGTCAAAAAAATGATCGAAGACAAACGCACGCTTCTCCTCGCCGGCGACGAAGATGCGTTACATCAACTGCCCAAAGGGAATTGGGTCGCGGGCACCATCCCCTATTTCATATCGAGCGACCAGGGCGGCATGGTCAGCCAGGACATGATCAGCGTTACGGACATCACGGATATCGTCACTTCGTTCAAAATAGCCACCTATGACCAAAACAGCCTGGCCAGGGTCTACAGCGAAGGCCCCAAACACGGCTTCAGCTTCATCGTCATTCCGGCCTCCAGCAAGACCCATCTGGCGTTTGCCTTAAACGCTCCGAACTACAAGGACTTCGGAGTGCGGCCGCTCATTGGTTGGATCGCCGGCGTCCACCTCTCCGACCTGGGCAAGAAAACGCCCAAGGTCGTCAACGGCATCACGGGAGAGGTGCTGGAAGAAGGGGCCTTGGTGCTTCAGGCGGAATTACCGCAAGGCAAGGTGGCGGAGATCGGCATCGTCAATCTCTTCGAGCAGGGCGACGGCGACGTCCTCACCTTCACCTCCGACGACTTTGCCGCCAAGGACGTCATCGTCAACGGGGAAAAGCAGAATTTCGCCGAGTACATCGTCAAGAACAAACTCGACACCAAGCTGCCGCTTGTGGCCGACTACTACGGGGCCATGGTCAACATCAGTTTCCAGGGCGTCGACGAAGCGGAAGGGTTGGTAAAATTCTATGCGCCGGTGTTTTCCGGAATCCGGTACAAGCACGCCAAGCCCGTGCTCGATTACGTCAAACAGTTCAACGAACGCCTTCGCAATGAAGGCTCCATCGAATCCCAGCGCATAGCCTTCTCGTGCAACTGCATTCTCAATTATCTTTATTCCGAATTGGAAGGAAAGAAGACGGAGCCCTTCACCGGCCCTGTCACCTTCGGCGAAATCGCCTACCAGTTGCTCAACCAGACTCTCGTCTACCTCGAGGTCCTGGACGTTTAAGGCAAAACGCCGGCAAGCGAGGGAGCGCCGCCAAGCGCTTTGGCCTCGCTTGCCGGCACCATGTGATCCGGGACCATTTGCCGTCCCCAGTATCCGCTGGGTGCCCACAGACCGTTAGACCGCCTTCCACCACAACCCCCGTCCCCGATATGTCCGAAGTCGGCGCTCGAAAAGCTACCGGCAGCGCTTGCAGACCGCGCAGCCGGCCGGCGGGCATTTGGCCGTGGGGACGCCTTGCTGGTAGCGTTCCCATTCGCGCCAAAGAAAGTCGCGGGAAACGCCGATATCGACGATGTCCCAGGGGAAGACTTCATCCTTGTCGCGTTCGCGGTCCAGATAGAAGGCTTCGTCGCCGTCCCATGTCTTGAGCGCCCGGCGGAAGCTGCCGGAGGCGGCCGCCGCCTCGATGAGCGGAAAGAGCCGCTCGTCGCCCCGGGCGAGCAGCCCCTGCATGCGGGCCATGGAGGCGTTCTCCACTTCCACGCGGAAGCCCGGCAGCGGCTTGGCGGCTTCGCGGACCCGGGCGTAAGCCGCCTCGATAGCCGCGACCGAGGCCATGGGGGCCCATTGCATGGGGGTGGCCGGTTTGGGAACCAGCGGATTGACGGACAGGGTGGCGTGGGCCACGCCGCGCTTGCCCTTGCCGATGGAGGCGGCCTCGGCCACTCGCGCCAAAAGCGGGGCCAGGTCGTCGAAGTCTTCGGGGCATTCCCCGGGCCAGCCGACGATCACGTAGAACTTCAAGTGGTTGATGCCGTACTTGCCGGCCAGGGCGACGGCGTTTTCAAGCGCGTCCAGGCTCAGGTGTTTGTTGGCGGCACGGCGCAGGCGCTCGCTCGGCGCTTCCAGGGCCAGCGTCAGGGTGCGAAGGCCGGCCTGGCGCAGGATGGTCAAAAGCTCGGGAGTGATGCCGTCGGCGCGCACGGACGAAAGCGAGAACTTGGTTCCCCGTTCCCGCAGCCAGGCGAGAAACGGCAGCAGGTCGGGCCAGTCGGTGAGCGCCGTGCCGACAAGGCCCACCTTGCGCGGCGAAACGTCCTCGATAAGCGTCTGCAACGCCGCCATGCGGGCCTGCCTGGGAGGCCGGTAGACATAGCCGGCGGCGCAGAACCGGCAGCCGTAGGGACAGCCGCGATTGACCTCGACCAGGAACATGTCGCGAAAGGCCGCGTGGCCGGAGACAAAGCAGGAATGGGCCGGATCGGCCAGCACCGTGGCCGCGTCGGCGTCCGTGGCGCAGGCCCGGGCGACCGGGGTGCGGGTGACGCCCGGGACGAGCACGCCCGGCATATGGGCCACGGCGGCAAGACAGGCGGCCTTGTCCGCGCCGGAGAGAACGGCCCGTCGCAACGCCGCCAGCACCTCCGGCAGCCCGGCCTCGGCCTCGCCCACGAAAAGCAGGTCCAACGCCGGCAGGAAGGGAGCGGGATTGAGAAAGGCAAGCGGCCCGCCTCCCATCACGATGGGAAAATCGGGCCGCTTGTCGCGCGTCAGGGGGATATCCGCGGCGGTCAGGGCAGCCGCCGCGGGCAGGTAGTCTTCCTCGTAGCACAGCGAAAAGGCGACGACCGGAAAATCGGCCAGGGGACGGCCGGAATCCTCGGCCATGGGGGCTTCGTCCGGCCGGCAGAAGACCCGTTCCACGGCAAGGGCCTGATCGTCCGTCAGGAGCCGCCAGACGGCCTGCCAGCCCAGGGCCGAGAGGGCGAGCCCCTCCGCGCCGGGCACGGCCAGGGCCACGGGCAGCCGCCCGCCGAAATCCCGCACCTCGGGCCTGTCCAGGCCGAAATGGACCCTTGCCCGACTCGTTTCGCTCAAACGTCACCTTTCCCCGTATCGGGGGCCGGGGATGCGTCCCCGGCAGGGAGCCCCGGGAGGAACCGCGTTCCTCCCGGCTCCTAGTCCGCCTGCATGCGGATGAAAGAAGGAATCTCGAATTCCTCCTCGTCGAAGATGAATTCTTCCTCGCCCACGGGCTGGGTCTTGATCGGGGCCTGGTTCAGGGCCGTCTCGGGGTTGCCCTTCTTGCCGCCTTTGCGCAGGTAGGCCGGGATATTGTAGTCGTTGGCCTGCTGGGTGGACAGCACGCGGACGCTGCGCGGGCTCTGGACGGTGCCGCCGCCCCCCCCGCCGGGCCCCGAGGGCGCTCCGCCGGCGGGCTTTTGCCGCGACAGGTGGGTGATGACCTCGGCGGGCTTTTGCTCCACGACCTTTTGTTGCGGCGCCGCGTCGCGCTGCATGGCCGACTCGATGCCGGTGGCGATGACGGTGATGCGCATCTCGTCGGTGGCGTCGGGATCGAAGACCGTGCCGAAGAAGACCTTGGCGTCCTCGTGGACGGCCTCGGTGATGGTGGAAGCGGCTTCGTCCACTTCCTCGATGGTCAGGTCCGGACCGCAGGTGATGTTCATGAGCACGCCGCGCGCGCCGTCGATGGTGACGTCTTCGAGCAGCGGGCTCGTGATGGCCTTGAGCGCCGCCTCGCGGGCGCGGGATTCGCCGCGCGCCGTGCCGAAGCCCATCATGGCCAAGCCCATTTCGCTCATGACGGCCTTGACGTCGGCGAAGTCGAGGTTGATCAGGCCGGGGACCATGATGAGGTCGGAAATGCCCTTGACCGCGAAATAGAGGATTTCGTCGGCCTTTTTGAGCATCTCGATGAAGGTGGCTTTTTTCGAAGCCAGCGACAGCAGGCGGTCGTTGGGGATGGTGATGATGGAGTCCACCACGTCCCGAAGCGCCTGCACGCCTTTCTCGGCCGAGAGCAGACGTTTCTTGCCTTCGAAATAAAACGGTTTGGTCACGACGGCGACGGTGAGCGCGCCGGCCTCCTTGGCCACCTGGGCCACGACCGGGGCCGCGCCGGTGCCGGTGCCGCCGCCCATGCCGGCGGTGACGAAGACCATGTCGCAATCGCCGATGGCCTCGCGGATGGCGTCGATGCTTTCCAGCGCCGCGTCACGGCCGACGTCGGGGTTGGCGCCGGCGCCAAGGCCCTTGGTCAGCTTTTCGCCCAGCTGGATGCGGTACTCCGCCTGGGACTTCTGCAGCGCCTGGATGTCGGTGTTGGCCGTGATGAAGGTCACGCCGGACATGGCCGAGCAGATCATGTTCTCGACGGCGTTTCCACCGCCGCCGCCGCATCCGACGACCTTGATACGGGCGTTCGAGCCTTGTTCGAGTTCCAAGTATTCCATATCGATCTCCCCTAGCGAACTCCCTGGTTATCCCCCAGAATTTCTTGCGTGGACGCGCCTACTTTACGTCCACGAACCATTTCCGCATCCTCCCCAGAATGCGGTTGAACACATTTTCGTCACGAATGCGGAAGCGCTGTTCCACGCCTTCCTTTTCCGCGCCGTACATGAGGAGCCCCACCGCCGTGGCGTACATGGGGCTGTTGACCACGTCCTTCAGGCCCCCGACCTTGTCGGGATAGCCGATACGCGTGGGCAGGTTGAAGATCTGTTCCCCAAGCTCCTGGATGCCTTCGATCAGCGCCGTGCCGCCGGTCAGGACCACGCCCGCGCCGACCTGGCTCTTCATGCCCGAGCGGATGAGCTCCTGGTCCACCAGGGCCAGCATCTCCTCCACGCGGGGCTCGCAGATTTCGGCCAATACCTGTCGCGAAAGCCGGCGGGGCTCCCTCCCCCCGACGCTCATGACTTCGATGACCTCGTCCTTGGGCACCATCTCGGCCAGGGCGCAGCCGTACTTGATCTTGATCTTCTCGGCCGAGGCCATGGGCGTGCGCAGGCCGAAGGCGATGTCGTTGGTCAGGTTGGTGCCGCCAAGGGCCAGCACGGCGGTGTGCTTGATGGAATCGCTGGCGAAGATGGCCAGGTCCGTGGTGCCGCCGCCAAGGTCGACCAGGGCGACGCCGATTTCGCGCTCCTCGTTGGTGAGGACCGCCTTGGACGAGGCCAGGGACTCGAGCACGATGTCCGAAACGTCGAGGCCGGCCCGGTGGCACGAGCGGATGATGTTCTGGGCGCTGGTGACGGCCCCGGTGACGATGTGCACCCGCACTTCCAGGCGCACGCCGGCCATGCCGAGCGGATCGGCGATGCCGCGCTGGTCGTCGACGATAAATTCCTGCGGCAGGATGTGGATGACCTCCCGGTCCAGCGGGATGGCCACGGCCTTGGCCGCGTCTATGACCCGTTCAATATCCCGGGGACCGACTTCACCGCCCTTGACGGCGATGACCCCGTGACTGTTGAACCCCTTGATGCGACTGCCGGCGATGCCGGCGTAAACCGAGCGGATTTCGCAACCCGCCATGAGTTCGGCCTCTTCCAGGGCCTTTTTGATGGACTGTACGGTCTGCTCGATATTGACCACCACGCCCTTGCGCAGCCCTGTGGACGGGCTCGTGCCGATACCCACCACATCCACGCCTTCGGGCGAGAGTTCGCCGACGACCACACAAATCTTGGTGGTGCCGATATCGAGCCCGACAATAAGTTCCGACCTGGCCATAAACCGCTCCCTGAACGTTTCCTTTCCTGACGTCGGCATGCCCAGAGGCTTTCTACGTCAAAAGCTCTTCAATTTCATGTCCAAAATCGCCTCTGACGCAATTTGGATTCCAACGCCGGAGTTGCCCGCCCCGCGCGCTCCTCATGCCGCATCCTCAAAACCGATTCGGCATGATTCCTTAAGAAATACAGCAGCATCTCCTAAGGGAGGCTCCCCTAGCCTTGCGGCGCATCCCCCGAATTGCCGCGTTTTTCCACCCAGACCTTGTCTCCCTCGGCCGTGATCTGTCCGACAGAGCCCAGCTCCCCCCGCCGGCGCAAGTCGGTCCAAACCAGATTCATCCGGGAAAGATTGCGGTCCCATTGCTTGGAACCCAGGCACAGAAGAATCCCCGGGTCCAACAAACGAATTTCCAGTCCCCTGCCCCAGCTCAGGCGCAACCAGGCGATCTGCCCGAAGTCGAACGGCACCTGATGCTCGGCCACGGCGTGGCGCAGGTCGGCCAGAAGCGGCAGATGCTTCTCCATACCGGCTTCGACCTCGATCTGGGGCAACGAAACGAATTGCCCCGGCTCAACCTTGTCGATGATGCGTCCACCTTCGTCGGCGTAATAGAGCGTTCCTTGATACTGCACAAGATAGGAAGGGCTTTTTTCCTTCACATCCACCAGAATCGTGCCGGGTAGCACCCGTTTCACACTCACGGCGTCGATCCAGGGCTCCCGGACCAGATCGGTCCGCATCCTGTCCATGGACAGCGACAGCACATTGACACCGGGGGTGAGCCCGGCCACATCGCGGATATGCTCCTCGGACAGGCGCGAACAACCAGTGACGGAGACGTGCTGCAGGGCGAAGTAGTTGACCGTGGTCAGCCAGCGGTAGCCGGCAAGCAGGCCGACGCTCACGGCCAAAACCAGCACCGCCATGACGGCCATGGAGACAAGCCGGGTGCAAAACCTGCCCATGCCGCCAAGACTCATCTTGGGCATGTGCAGCGAGCATTCGCCGCGCGAATAGTTGCGGTTGCGGTTACCCTTGGACTTCACCACGCGGCTTTTGACCGTCACCCGCGGCGCATAACCCGAATAACCGTTGCGGCGGCGCTTTGCCGACGAGCTTCCCCCAAGTCCCGACAGCGCTCCTACCCTGACGTTCATGGCACGATCCTCACTTCCGGTTCCAGTTCATAGCCGCTTTGCGCCAAAACGGCCTCCCGGGCCGCCTGGAGCAACGAAAGCGCTTCCCCCCCTGTTCCTTTGCCGCAATTAATCATAAAATTCGCGTGCTTTTCCGAAAAAGCCATATCGCCGAGCCGCTTTCCCTTAAACCCCGCTTCCGTCAAAAGCTTCCAGGCCGGGGCCCCGGGCGGATTCTTGAACACGCAGCCGGCCGTGGCGGCGGTGATGGGCTGGCTGGCCTTTTTCTTGGACAGGCAGGCCACCATCTCCTGGCGGATTGCGACGGGTTCGCGCGGCTCGCAGTCGATCTCCGCCGCCAGCACCAGGTAGAATCCGACCACGCCCTTGGGCGAAAACCGGCGGTAAGCCGTGGAAAAGGCCTCCCGATCCAGCCAGGCCGCGCCCGTCTCCGGCGTCCACAGGCACACCCGGGCCAGCACGCCGCCCATGGCGTCGCCGTAGGAACCGGCATTGCCGACCACGGCCCCGCCCACGGTGCCGGGCACGCCGATGAGCCCGCGAAGTCCCGAAAGCCCCTGCGTGGCCAGCCAAGCCACCAGACGCTGGAGCTTCACCCCGGCCAGGACCCGCACCCGGACCTTGCCCGCGAACCGCTCGCGCAAGGTTTCGGGCTCGCCGCGAAGGTTGGGCGAGACCACGGTCAACGGCAACTCGCCGTCGGCGGCCAAAATGTTGCTGCCGCCGCCAAGGACGAGCGGCCTGCCGCCCAGCCGGCCCAGCGTCTCGGACAGGTCCCGCGCGTCTTCCATATCGGTCAAAACGACCTCGGCCAGGGCGCGACCGCCCAGGCGCAATGTGGTGCGGGCCGCAAGCATCGGCCCGGGTTTCACCTCAAGCGCCACCACCCGCCTCCAGATAATGGACGCCCACCTGCCACACGCTGCCGGCCCCGAGCGTCAACAACAGGTCGCCGGGGCGCACGATGCCGGGCAGGGCTTCTTCCATGGCCGGAAAATCGCGGTAATACGAAACATTGGTCTTGCTCACCTGCCTTATGCCCTGGGCCAGGCTTTCGCCGCTCACTCCCGGGATGGGCGCTTCGGAGGCCGGATAAATCTCGGTCAAAAGCAGCTCGTCGGCCGCCTCGAAACAGGTGCAGAAATCGCCGAAGAGCGCCTTGGTGCGCGAAAACCGATGGGGCTGGAAGGCCACCACCAGCCGGCGGTCCGGATACACGGTCCTGGCCGTGGCCAGGGTGGCCCTGATCTCGGCCGGATGGTGGCCGTAGTCGTCCACCACCACCACGCCGTTCCGTTCGCCCTTGCGTTCGAAACGCCGCCCCACCCCGCCGAATTTGGCCAGGGCGGCGGCGATGACCGGCAATTCGATGCCGGCCTCCAGGGACAGGCCGATGGCCCCCAGGGCGTTGAGCACATTGTGGCGGCCGGGATGGGCCAGACGCATTTCGCCCAGGTCCTTGCCGTCCAAGGTCACGGAGAAGCGGCTGGCGGCCCCGGTTTCGAGAATCTTTCCCCGCAGCCGGGCCTGGGACGTGACGCCGTAGGTGAGGATGGGGCGATTGACCCGGGGCAACAGCCTGGCCACCCCCGGATCGTCGAGGCAAACCACGTTGACCCCGTAAAAGGGAATGCCGTTTAAAAAATCCACAAAGGCGTCGTCGATGGCGGCAAGGTCGGCGTAGTGGTCCAGGTGGTCGGCGTCGACATTGGTCACCACCGAGGCGATGGGCGACAGGCACAGAAACGAGCCGTCGGACTCGTCGGCCTCGGCGATGAGGTATTCGCCCTGTCCCAGACGCGCCCCGGCCCCGTAGGCGTTTAAGCGGCCGCCGATAATGACGGTGGGGTCGTAGCCGGCCTCGGTGAAGATGGTGGCCAAAAGCGAGGTGGTGGTGGTCTTGCCGTGGGTGCCGGCCACGGCGATGCCGTTTCGCAGCCGCATGAGTTCGGCCAGCATTTCGGCCCTGGGGATGACCGGGATGCCGCGTTCGCGGGCCGCGACCACCTCGGGGTTTTCATTGGTGACGGCCGTGGATTTGACCACCACGTCGGCGTCGCCGAGGTTTTCCCGGCCATGGCCGATGGCGATGTTGGCCCCGAGGCCGGCCAGGCGCTTGACTGTCGCGCCCATGGCCAGATCCGAGCCCGAGACCTCGTAGCCGAGGTTGATGAGCACTTCGGCGATGCCGCTCATGCCCGAGCCGCCGATGCCGATCATATGAATCTTGCGGACCTTGTTGCCCATGGCCCCGGCGCCGCAGTGGACGTGTTGCTGCATGTTCATTTGGCGCCTCCCTTGCGCCCGGCCAGTTCGAGGAGCACGCCGGCGATGCGTTCGGCCGCGTCCGGCATGGCGGCGGCCGAGGCGGCCGCGCCCATGCGGGCAAGCCGGTCCGGATCGCCGAGCAGCCCGGTCACCTCCGCCGCCAGGTCGTGGCCGGGGAGGTCCTTTTGGGCAAGGACCGCGGCCGCGCCGGCCTTGGCCAGAAACGCGGCGTTGACCGACTGGTGGTCATGGGTGGCAAAGGGAAAGGGAATGAGCAGGGACGGTTTTCCCGCTGCCGTGACCTCGGCCAGGGTGGTGGCCCCGGCCCGGGCCAGGACCAGATCGGCCCAGGCGTAGGCCTCGGCCATGTCCTCGATGAAATTTTCGATGACCACGCCGCCGCGCCCTTCCGCCTGGGAACGGTCGGCCAGGATGGCGGCCACGCGCGCGCCGATCCGGTCGAAGTCGGCCCGGCCGGCCTGCAGGCGCACGGATATGCCGGCGTCAAGCAAACGCGGCAGGATGTCGCACACGGCGTCGTTTACGGCCCTGGCCCCCTGGCTGCCGCCAAGGACCAGCAGATGCCGCCCTTCCCCGTCCCCCGGCGTTTTTCCGCCGGCGGCAATGCCGCCCCGGATGGGATTGCCGAGAAGCTTCGTCTTTTGCGGCGGAAACACCCGCCCTTCGTCCGGATAGGTGATGCAGACCGTGTCGACGAAGCGGCCGAGAATCTTGTTGGTCATGCCCGGGACGCTGTTTTGCTCGTGAATGACCGTGGGCAGGCCGAGCAGCTTCGCCGCCGCCACGGGCACGAACCCGGCGTAGCCGCCAAAGCCCGCCACCACGTCCGGCCGCCACTGGCGCAGCACCCGCATGGCCATGCAAAGCGCCCTGCCCATCCACACCGGCGCGGCCAGGGCGCGAAGCCCCCGGCCGAAAACGCCCTTGGCCGGCAGCCCGACAAACGAGAGCCCCGCCTGGGTGGCCAGCCGTCCTTCCGGGCCCGCGCCGCCGACAAAAAGAATATCGGCGTCGGGCCTTGCGGCCCGAAGAGCCTCGGCCACGGCCAGGGCCGGAAAAATATGGCCCCCGGTGCCGCCGGTAGTCAGCACGATGCGTGTCATGTCCGGGCGCTCCGGGAAAGGTTGAGCAGAATGCCGACGCATATGAAACAGGCCAGCAGGTTGCTGCCGCCGTAGCTCAAAAAGGGCATGGCCACGCCCTTGGGCGGCACGCAGCCAAGCACCACGGCCAGGTTGAGGACAAACCCCAGAGCCAGGACCAGGGTCATGCCGTAGGCCGTGAACCGGTCGCGCAGATCGTCCTGGGCCAGGGCCACCTTGAAGGCGCGCCAGAGCAGGATGCCGATGCAGATGAACACGATGGAGATGCCGATAAAGCCCAGCTCCTCGCCGAGCACGGCCATGATGAAGTCGTTGTGGGCCTCGGGCAGGTAGAAGAGCTTCTGCTTGCCGGCCCCGAAGCCCACGCCCGTGATGCCGCCCGAGCCGAAGGCGTAAAAGGACTGCACGAGCTGGTAGCCCACGTTTTGCGGGTCCTTGAAGGGATCGAGAAAGGCGAACCAGCGTTTGAAGCGGTAGGGCGAAGAGGCGATGAGCAGCCCCATGGCCCCGAGGCCGAACACCATGGACACGGCGAGATAGGTCAGGCGCGTGCCGCCGACGAGGCTCATGAGGAAAAAGAGCATGCCCAAAAAGACCGCGCCGCCGAAGTCGGGCTGGAGCAGCAGGATGAGCCCGAGAAAGCCGGTGACGATGACCGGCGGAATGAAGCCGACCGAGAAAGAGCGCACCATCTGCTGCTTCTGGCTGAAAAAGTAGGCCAGGTACATGACCAGGACCACCTTGGCCAGCTCCATGGGCTGCAAGGTGGCCGGCCCCAGGTGCATCCAGCGGCGCGCGCCGCCGGCCCGGACCGAAAAAGGCGGCACCAGCGTCAGGATGAGCAGAAAGATGATGGCAAAAAGCCAGAGGTAGACCGGGCCGTGGAGCACCTTGCGCGGCATGTAGGCGAAGATGCACATGAGCCCGAAGCTGACCAGGGCGAAAAGCGCCTGACGCTGGAAAAAGTAGTAGCGATTGCCGTTTAAGCGCTCGGCCATGACGCCGCTGGAGGAAAAGACCATGACCAGCCCCAGGCCCGCGAGCATGAGCGCCGCGCCCAGAAGCCACAGGTCGAAGGCGCCGGACTTGGGATTCGCGGCTGTCGCCACCCGCAGCTTGCTCATGCCTTCTCCTTTGCCGCGTCAGGCGTCATGGGCAGTCCGGCGAAGATGTCCTGGAAATCCCGGCCCCGGGCCTTGTAGCCGTCGTAGAGGTCGAAGCTCGCCGTGGCCGGGGAAAGCAGCACCACGTCGCCCGGTCTGGCCTCGGCGAAAAGGCGCGTGACGGCGGGCTTCAGGGTGGGTTCGTGAAAAAGCGGCACCTGCCCGGCCCAGGCGGCCTCGAACACCTCGCGTCCGGCCCCGAAGAGCCCGACGGCCGCGACGCGTTCCTTAAGCAGCGGCGAAAGCGCGGCCAGATCGCCGCCCTTGAACACGCCGCCGCAAAGAAGCCGCACCGGCCGGTCGAAGCTTCTAAGCGCCGCCTCCATGGCCGCCACGGTGGTGGCCTTGGAGTCGTCCACGAAAAGCACCCCGCCCTTCTCGCCGATGATCTGCAAGCGGTGCGGAGCCGGGGCGAAGCGCTCGAAGGCGACCTTGGCGATTTCCTCGGTCACGCCGAAGGGCTGGGTCGCCAGAAAGGCGGCTTCCATGTTCTGCCGGTTGTGCGCGCCGGCAAGACGCGGGCAGACGAAACGGCCGCTTGGTTCGAACCAGGTGACGTCGGCCCGGGTGAAGGAACGACCGGCCAGGGCGTCGCGCATGTCCCGGGGCAAAATCGCCGTATCGCCCGGGCGCTGGGCGGCGAAGATGTTGAGCTTGGCCGAGAGATATTCCTCGAGGTCGGCGTGCCAGTCCAGATGGTTTGGCGAAAAGTTGAGCAGCACCGCCACCTTGGGCCGGAAGGATTTGACGAGCTGGAGCTGGAAGCTCGAAACCTCGAGCACCACCACGTCGGCCGGGTCGCCGGCAAGCACGTATTCGGAGAGCGGCGTGCCGATGTTGCCGCCGGTAAAGACCTTGCGCCCGGCCGCCTCGAGCAGGTGGCTTACGAGCATGACGGTGGTGGTCTTGCCGTTGGAGCCGGTGACGGCGACGATGGGCTCGGTCACGAACCAGGAGGCCAGTTCCAGTTCGGAGAGCACCTGGGCGCCCGGACAGGCGGCCAGGCAGTCGGCCAAGCCCGCCGCCCGGATGCCGGGCGAGAGCACGACCATGTCCGCGCCGGCGAAATCGGCCGGCCCATGCGCCCCGACGCGCAGGTCGTAGCCGGCTTCCACGGCCTCGGCCCGGAAATCGTCCGCCACGGACTTGGGATTTTTCTCCAGAAAGCGCACGGACGCGCCCAGCCGGGCAAGCAGTTTCGCCGCGGCGCGGCCCGAGGAACCGGCGCCGACGACGACGGCCGTGTGCCCGCGCAGTTGATCGTTATGGAGCATGTCGCGCATCGAAAATCGCCTACCGCAGTTTAAGGGTGGATAGCCCCACCAGGGCGAGCAGGATGGAAAGAATCCAGAACCGGATGATGATCTTCGATTCCGGCACGCCCATCAGCTCGAAATGATGATGCAGCGGCGCCATGCGGAAAATCCGTTTGCCGCCCGTCATCTTGAAATAGCCCACCTGCAAAATGACCGAGACGGTCTCGGCCACGTACAACCCGCCGACCACCATGAGCAGCAGTTCCTGCTTGCACAAGACGGCGAGAAACCCGAGCGCCCCGCCAAGCGACAGCGACCCCACGTCGCCCATGAACACCTGGGCCGGATAGGCGTTGAACCACAAAAAACCGAGCCCCGCCCCGACCATGGCCCCGCAAAAAACCGTGACCTCGCCGACGCCGGAGACGGGCATGACCTGCAGGTAGCGCGCCATCTGGGCATGGCCGGCCACGTAGACGAAAAGGGCGAACATGGCCGCGTTGACGATCATGGGGCCGATGGCCAGGCCGTCCAGGCCGTCGGTCAGGTTGACGGCGTTGCTCGCCGCCACCATGACCAGCATGGCGAAGGGAAAATAAAAGAGGCCGAGGTCGGGGTTGATGTGCTTGAAAAAGGGCACGGCCAGCCGGGTGGAATATTCGGGATCGGACAGAAGCACGGCGGCGGCCAGTCCGGAAACGATGAGCTGCCCCAGAAGCTTGGCCCGGGGAGTCAGCCCCTTGTTGCGCTTTTTGACCACCTTGGCGTGGTCGTCGATAAAGCCCAGCACGCCGAATCCCAGGTACACGAAAATCGTCATCCAGACATAGGTGTTGGCCAGATCGCCCCAGAGCAGGACGCTGACCAGGATGCAAAAGGCGATGAGCAGCCCGCCCATGGTCGGGGTGCCGGCCTTGCGCTGGTGGGCGGCCACGTCCTCGTGGATGTACTGGCCGTACTTGAGGCGGGTCAGCCCGCGGATGAAGCGCGGACCGAACACGATGGAAAGGACCAGGGCAGTGAGAAGCGCCGCGATCGACCGGAACGTGATGTAGCGGAAGACGTTTAAGGCGCTCAAATGCGCCGCCAGCGGCACCAGCAGGTAATAGATCATGCCTTGGGGTCCTTTTGGATGCTCTGGGTGAAAGCGGCCAGATACTCCTCCATACGCATGGAACGCGACCCCTTGAACAGAAACACGCCGCCGCGAAGGTCCATGGCGGCCAGCATGTCGCAAAAGGCGGCCGGGGTGTCGACCACGGCGAACCGGCCGGCATAGCCGCCCCGGGTGAGTCCCTCGCCCACGGCCTCGGCATGGGCGCCCCGGTAGAAAACGGCCCTGGCGCCGCTTGCCGCCGCGGCCTCGCCGAGCTTGGCATGCTCCTCCTCGGCATGGGCCCCCATCTCGCGCATCTCGCCGAGCACCAGCACGAGCGGCTTGCCCTGGGCGGTTTCCACGGCGGCGGCGATAGCCCGGCGCATGGACAGCGGATTGGCGTTATACGTGTCGTCGATGATGGTGTAGCAGCCCTGACGGCGGCAGTAGAACCGCTGCTCGGGCATGACCGCCGTTTCGAGCCCGGCGGCGATCTGCTTCTCCCCGGCCCCGAGGATATGTGCCGAGGTGGCGGCGGCCAGGATGTTCTCGGCGAAATGGCCGCCGGTCAGCGGCGTTTCGACTTCCATCTCCAGCTCGCCGAGCTTGAGGAAAAACCGTCCCCGGCCCTCGGGAAGCGCGCCCAGGTACTTGGCCCGGTAGGGCGCGGATCGCCCCTTGCCCTGCCCCTTGGTGGAAAGTCCCCGCACGCGCGGGAAAACGGCCAGGGCCGCCTCCCACAGTTCGGGATAGTCCATGGAGGCCAGGGCCACGCCGCCGGGGCGCAGAAAGTTGAAAAGCTTGGTCTTCTCGGCCGCGACGCCGGCCACGTCGCCAAGCGCTTCCAGATGGGCCGGGCCGACGTTGTGGATCACGGCCACGTCGGGCTCGGCGATGGCGGCCAGGGGCTCCATCTCGCCGGGGCGGGAAATGCCGAGCTCCATGACCCAGTAGGCGTCCTTGTCGGAGGCTTCGAGCATGGACAGCGGCAGCCCGATGTGATTGTTGAAATTCTTGTAGTTTTTCGCCGTGGGACCAAGCTTGCCCAAAATGGCGGCGGTCAGTTCCTTGACCGTGGTCTTGCCGGCCGAGCCGGTCACGCCGACGAGCCTGGCCCCGACCTGCGTGCGCCAGGCCTTGGCGAGAAAGCCCAAGGCGGCCACGGTGTCGCGCACCAAAAGCACGGGCGTGCCGTCGGGAAGCCCGGTGAGCGGCCTGTCGGCCAACACGGCGGCCGCGCCCTTCCCCACCGCCTCGGCGGCGAAATTGTGGCCGTCGAAGCGTTCGCCGGGAATGCACACGAAAAGGCACCCCGGGGTCACCGCCCGACTGTCGATGCGCACGGCCTCAATGACGGGATTGCCGCGCTCGCCCACGTCGCCGACGGCCTTGGTGGCCGTGAGGATATCGGATAAGGTCATGCGCATCCGGTAAGCTCCCTGACCACGGCGGCGTCGGAAAACGGGTGCTTCACGTCGCCGATCTGCTGATAGCTTTCGTGTCCCTTGCCGGCGATCACCAGCACGTCCTCGGGCCGCATGGCGTCCAAAGCCAGAGCGATGGCCCGGCGCCTGTCGGGTTCGATGATGACCTTCCTCGCCTTGGCCAGTCCGGGCTTGGCATCCTCGATAATGGCCAGCGGGGCCTCGTGGCGGGGATTGTCCGAGGTGAGGACGGCCACGTCGGCCAGCCGGGACACGGCCTCGGCCATGCGCGGCCGCTTGGTGCGGTCGCGGTCGCCGCCGCAGCCGAAAACGGCGAAAAGCCGGCCAGCGGTGAATTCCCTGGCCGCGCCGAGCACGTTTTCCAAGGCATCCGGGGTGTGGGCGTAATCCACGAAAACGGTCAGCCCCGAGGCGTTGGGAATGCGTTCCAACCGCCCGGGCGCGCCGTGGCAGTCGGCCAGCGCGTCGAAGGTCTCGTAGGGCAGGCCGAGGGTCAGCGCCGCGCCCATGGCGGCCAGGATGTTCAGGGCATTGTGCCGGCCGGGCATGGGCGAGGCCACTTCGAAGGCCTCGTCGCCAAAGCCCGCGCCGAGATGCTGCCCGTCGCGGTCGTGGGACCGGATGCCGCCGACGAGCAGCCGGGCGAAGCCGGCCGGGGCCTTGGTGAGGCCATAGCCCACGGCGGCCGGAAATTCCTTGAGCAGGCGCAGGCCGAAGGGATCGTCGTAATTGAGCACCGCCGTGGCCGGATCGGGCAGATACTCGCGAAAAAGCTTGGCCTTGGCCGCGAAATACGTCTCCATGTCCTTGTGGTAGTCGAGGTGATCCTGGGTCAGGTTGGTGAACACCCCGGCGGCGAAGGAAAGCCCGGCCAGCCGGTCCTGGTCCAGGGCGTGGGACGAGGCCTCCATGACGGCCAGATCGCAACCGGCGGCGGCCATGGCGGCCAGGCTTTCGTGGATGGTCAGGCAGTCCGGGGTGGTCAGCGAAGCGTCCCGGGTCACGCCCGGCCAGCGGTAGGCCACCGTGCCGAGCACGCCGACCTTCTTGCCGGCGGCCGTGGCCAGCCGCTCGATCAGGTAGCTGACCGTGGTCTTGCCGTTGGTGCCGGTGACGCCCACCACGGGCATGGCCATGCGGTCGGTGCCGCAGCGCGCCGCCGCGAGCAGCCCCAGGGCCTTTCGCGGTTCGTCCACGGTGACGAGGGCGGCCTTGGCCCCTTCGGGCAGGGCGATCCCCGGACCGGCCACGATCACCGTCGCGCCCCGGGCCAGGGCGTCGGGAATGAAGCGCGCCCCGTCCTCGGCCGTTCCCGAGGCGGCCACGAACACGCCGCCGGAAACGACCTTGGCGGAATGCCCGGCCACGGGAAGCGCGCCCTCGCGGACGTTCGCCAACAGCGCGTTCAGGGTCGGATTGCCTGTATCTGCCATCATGCTCGCCTCGCCATCAGGAGGGCCTGGAAAGCCACAACACCACTTGGTTTTTCTTGTCCGTGGGCCAGGGCGCGCCCGGAGCCGGACTCTGCTTGGAGACCACGAGCCCCTGCCCTTCAAGCCTCGGCACGATGCCTTTGCCGACAAGGATCTCCACCGCCTGCCGTAGCGGCATGCCGGCGAAATCCGGCACGGACTGGATCGAAACCTGTTTGCCATTGCCGCCGGCCGCTCCGGCGATGGCCAAAATTTCCTTGTCCGCCTGGTTCGGCTCCTTCGCGGCCGGCGGGGCCTGCGCCTCCTTCCTGGAGGCGGGCTGGGCCGGAGCCGGAGCCTGGGCCAACTGCACGGTCTCGGGCATGCGGCCGAGATAGGACAGCATGCGCAGGGTCACGTTGCGCACGGCCGGCGCGGCGACGACCCCGCCGTAGTGGCTGGGCTCGGGTTCGTCAACCATGACGATGAGGATGTATTCCGGATGAATAGCCGGCACGAAGGAAACGTAGGATCCCAGGTACTTGTTGCCGTAGCCGCCGTGGGGTCCGGCCTTTTGGGCCGTGCCGGTCTTGCCGCCGGTCTCGAGGCCCGGAATGCGGGCCGTTTTGCCGGTGCCGTGCTCTTCCTGGACCACCTCGCGCATCATGGACTGGACGGTGCGGGCCACATCGGCGTCGAAGACGCGGTAGGGAGCGCGCTCGGGCCTGTCGTCGGGCGGGTCGGCCACGAGCTTGAGCGGCTTGTAGACGCCGTCGTTGGCCAAAATAAGGTAGGCCTGGGCCAGCTGGACCGGGGAAACGGCTACGCCCTGGCCGAAGGAGGCCGTGGCCACGTCGATGGGCGTCCAGGCCTTGAGCGGCCGCACGAGCCCCCTGGCCTCGCCGGTGATGCGAAGCCCCGTCGGACGGCCGAAACCGAGCAGCTCGAAATAGTGGTGCAGCCGCGTCGCGCCGAGTTGCAAGCCGATTTTGGCCGCGCCGATGTTGCTCGAAACGCGCACGATCATGTTGACCGGCAGCACGCCGTAGGAGTGGGTGTCGCGGATGGTGCGGCTGGCGAAGGAATAGCGGCCGTTTTCGCAGTTGAAGGTGGAGGTGGGTTTGATCACGTGTTCCTGGAGGGCGGCGGCCACGAGCAGGGGCTTCATGGTGGAGCCGGGCTCATAGACGTCCAGGGCGGCGTGGTCGCGGGCGATACGGGGGCTGATGCCGCGCGCCACGTTGGGATTGAAAAAGGGATAGTTGGCCATGGCCAGGATTTCGCCCGTGGGCACGTGGACCACCAGACAGCTGCCGCCCTTGGCGTGGTTGTCGGTGACGGCCTTTTCCAGCTCCTCTTCGGCGAAGAACTGGATTTGCGAATCGATGGTCAGGCGCACGTCGTGGCCGTTGATGTTGGCCAGCTCCTGGCCCTGGGCATCGAAAAAGAAGCGGCGACCGGAGGCGTCGCGTTGGACCACGTACTTGGCCTGCCGGCCGGTCAGGCGGCTGTCGAAGGCTTTTTCCACGCCCTCGAGGCCCACGTCGCCGACGCCCACGAAGCCCATCACCTGGCTGGCCAGATGCCCGTTGGGGTAAAACCTGCCGTATTCCTTGTTGAAATAGACGCCCGCGAGCTTAGCCTCACGGATGCGGGCGGCGGCGCGGTCTCCCACCCGCCAGGAGAGATAGACCATGTTGGAGGAACTGCGCAGTTTCTTGAGGATGCGCTGTTCCTTCATGTGGAGCACCTTGGCCAGAAAATCGGCGGTCTTTTCGGGCTCGGTCACTTCCCTCGGCCGCACGAACACGGCCTCGAACTCCACGCTTTTGGCCAGAAGCCGGCCGCCCCGGTCGTAAATCTCGCCCCGGGCCCCCTTGTCCACCTCCGAAGCCAGATGCTGGCGCACGGCCTTTTCGGCCAATTCCGGCCCGGCCACGATCTGGAGGTAGCCGGCCCGCGTCCACAAACCGAGCCAGGCCAACAGGAAGAAGACGCCCACGCACGTGAGCTTGACCCGGCTCCAGTCGCGGACGGTCTTCTGTTGGCGATCGACTTTCGGCTTGCTGCGCATGCCCGGCCCCGATCCTTACTGCCGTGTCCCCGACACGGACATAGACGGATTATGAAGGCAACCCATCAAATAAATTCTTTTAAAGGACGCCATACTACGGCTTGCGTCCGGACTTCCGGTTCTTGGCCCTGGACGGGGCGGCCTCGCCGCCGGACTTGGCCGGCGCCTTGGCCGTGCTGCGGCCGTTCTGGTCCTCGGCCGTGGCCAAAAGCGGCGACGTCTCGACGCTCCCGGACGGGGACACGCGCCTGATCTGGCCGGGTCGGGCCGGACCGAGGCCATATTGCCGGGAGACTTCGCGCAGGCGGGACGGCGTGATGAGCGTGTTGCGCTCCACTTCGAGCTTGGCCGTTAGGGTCTCGACCTCGTCGATCTGGCGCTGCATCCTGTTGAGTTCGTAGGCCAGGTCCACGCGTTCGATGTTGAGCCAGACCAGCCCCAGCCCGAAGACCAGGAGCAGGACGATGCTAAACGCCATGGATATCGCCCATTCTTTCGACAACGCTCCCATCTCCCCTCCTTATCTCTCCGCGTCGGTCGCCTCCGCCGCATCGGGCAGCCGCCGCGCCACCCGGAGCTTGGCGCTCCTGGCCCGCGGGTTGGCCGCGACCTCTTCCTCGCCGGCCATGACGGGCTTTTTGGTCAGGATGGCCAGGCGCGCCTTGTGCCCGCACACGCAAACGACCTGTTCGCGCGGGCACAGGCAATCCGTCGCCTCCAGGCGAAACGCCCGCTTGACCAGCCTGTCCTCGAGGGAGTGGAAGGAAATCACGGCCACCCGCCCTCCCGTGGCGAGATACTCGGGGACGGCCGCCAGAAACGCCTCCAACTCCTTCAGCTCGTCATTGACCGCCATGCGCAAGGCCTGAAAGGTGCGGGTGGCCGGATGCTGCCGGGCCATGGCGCGCCACTTGGCCGGGTAGGCCGCCGCCACCACCTCGGCCAGCCGGCCGGTGGTGGTGATGGCCGCTTTTTCCCGCGCGGCCACGATGGCCCGGGCTATACGCCCGGCCTGGGGGTCCTCGCCGTAGTTGCGGATGATCTCCCGTAGTCGTGCAAACGAGGCCAGATTCACCAGCCCCTCGGCGCTCTCCCCGCCGTCCTCGGCCCCCATGCGCATGTCCAGGGGGCCATCCGTCAAGAACCCGAAGCCGCGCTCCGGGTCGTCGAGCTGCAAGGAGGACATTCCGGCGTCCACCAATGCCGCGTCGACCTTCTCCCACCCCGCCTCGGCCAGGGCCGCCGGGAACCGGCTGTAACGGGTACGCACGAGCCGCACCCGGTCGCCGTAGGCGGCTAGTCTGCGCCCGGCCTCTTCCAGGGCCTCCCTGTCCCTGTCGAGTCCAAGCACTTCCGCCTGTCCCCCGGCCGCTTCGAGCATCCCCTTGATATGCCCGCCAAGCCCTGCCGTGGCGTCCAAAATTTTCATCCCCGGCCTGATGCCGAGGTATTCGACCACTTCCTTAAGAAGCACCGGGATGTGGGTCGGGACGTGTTGCACAAGACCTCCCTAGAGCTTGAGCGACACGCCGGAAGCGGCCAAATCGGCCAGGTCGGCGTCGAAACGCAGCCCCACTTGCCGGCGGCGTTCCTCGAAGGCGGCCTGGTTCCAGATTTCGAACTTCTCCCCCACTCCGGCCAGCACCAATTCCTTGTCCAGCTGGGCGAAAGTGCGCAAATACGGCGGAATGAGGATGCGTCCCTGCTTGTCCAGGCTCACTTCCATGGCCCCGGAAATATAAAAACGCTCCAAATCCCTGATTCTCGGGTCCAGCTTGTTGCCGGCCTGAAAACTCGCCTCCACCTCCTCCCAGGCGGGCATGGGGTACCCGGTGACGGCGCCGTCGAAGTTGTTGGTGAGCATGATCCGACCCTCGGGCACGAGGCGCAAGACCTCCTCCCGATACTCGGGAGGCAGCATCAGCCGGCCCTTGGGGTCCAGGCTGCGATAGGAATGCCCTCTGAACACGCTGCCTCGCAGTGGCGGTTCACCACTTCTTACCACCTTTTCCCACATTTTCTGGCTCAATCATCCCGGGGTGTCAAGAAGAAACCACCCGTCCCGCAAAAAGCCGCGCTCCCTGAGCGGCATCATTTCAGGGGCAAAGTGGGAAACAGGTGGGAAGAAAATCACTTTTGAGGCGAAGAGAACGGGATTTCAGGGGATTAGACGAAAAAGCGGACGGGGAGGCCATTCCCACGAAAAGACGGCCCGGAAACCGGCCGCGGCGCAGCCAACTCTTGCCAGAATGCCGGGCACGCCGTAAGGGAACAATAGTCTTGACGAAATCACCACGTGGCTGTTGTGGCGGATTCGAACAAAACGGCCGGCGACGGCACGAGCTATCTCTGGAAGGGCAGCATGGGCAGCAGTCCGAATATCGACGTGCCAGCGGGGCTGGAGGAAGAGTACTACCAGATAAACCCCGACATTCTCCAAAGCTTCAACAAGTTCCGCCCGCCGCTGTCCATCTACCGCTTCATGGAAGACGTCGGCCGCATCGCGTCCTATTACAAGGTCGGGGAGCGCCTTTCCAAAGAGCAGACCGAGGAACTGGCCGAGCTTGTGGCCGCGGGCGTCATCTTCGTTTCCCGCGACGACCATGCCATTTACGTCAAGCACATCAGTTACCAGCTCGATCTGGTGCTGCTCGACAAGCATCTGACGGAATCCGAGATCGCGGACATCTTTCAAATCGCCCTGACGCGGCGGATGGAATCGTTTTTCGACCAGCCGGTGCGGCTGGTGTACGATAAGGTGCGCGAGGACGTGCTGGTCCTGACCGAATACGTATGGGAGGATTTCCACCGGGCCAGGGCCCTGGCCAAGCGCATGCACGGCGTGCACACCCTGGCCAACCACGCGGTCAACTGCGGGCTGACGGGACTTTTCCTCTTTCTTTCCGGGAAGTCGGAATCCTTCAAGGAAGCCAAGAACGCCCGCGCGACCCTGGATCGGACCATCCTCGGCCTTTTCCTGCACGACCTGGGCATGAGCCGGGTGCCGGCGCTCATCCGCGACAAGAACAAGCCGCTTCTCCCCGACGAAATGCAGAAGATCCGGGGGCACACCATGGCCGGCTACGAGATGCTGGCGCGCCTCGACATCAAATTCCCCGAGATGGAGCGGTGCGTCTCCGAGCACCACGAACGGCTCGA
Organism: Solidesulfovibrio fructosivorans JJ]; assembly: GCF_000179555.1. NCBI lineage: Bacteria > Pseudomonadati > Thermodesulfobacteriota > Desulfovibrionia > Desulfovibrionales > Desulfovibrionaceae > Solidesulfovibrio > Solidesulfovibrio fructosivorans. Next base: position 116,292 of record NZ_AECZ01000005.1, on the reverse strand, counting down.
CGGATCGGGCTACCCGCAAAAGCTCGGCACGGGGGCCATTTCCGACACCGGGCTTCTGGCGGGCGTGGTGGATTCGTACTGCGCCATGCGCACCAAGCGGGTCTACGCCCCGGCCATGGAACCGCTGGCCGCGGCCAAAAAACTCCTCGACGACGGACGGCGCTACCCGACCGAGGTCGTCAAGCGCCTGCTCGGTCTTTTGGCTGCGGGGATTTAAAGAGACCGGGGAGAAACTTTGTCTTACGAAAAGCCCCCCAGGCCCCTTCTAAAGATTTTCAATAATAACAGTGAATTAGGTTCGCCACACGTCTCCAGCCATAAACTTTAGGAAGGGGAGAGCGCGAGAGGGGAGAACCCTTTTTAAAGGGTTTCCCCTCTCGCACTTCTTTTCCCTACCTAAAGCGGAGCGCATTCGCGGCGCATTTCCCGAAATATTTCGCCCAGGGGCACGAGTCCGAGCAGGCGTTCGCCCTCGATGACCACAGCGAAGCGGCTGTCGGCCTTGATCATGGCGTCGAGCACCAGATGCAGCGGATCGGCCGGGGCCACGACGGGGATATCGCGCCGGGCGGCCTCGGCGGCCTTGCGGGCCATGCAGTGGCGGCAGGCGTCGCGGTAGGTCTGCTCGAAATCGTCGTCGCCGAGGCTCGTGCGCAGGCTGGCTTCCAGGGCGCAGTCGTTTAGGTCCGCAAGCAGGGTGCGCAGGCTGACGATGCCGAGAAAACGGCCCTGGCGCAGGACCACGACGGCATCGAGGTCGGGGCACGTTTCCAGATGCGCCTGCAGTTTGTCGGCCACGGCGTCCAGGGACTCCCCGGCGTCGACGACAAGGACATCCGCGCGCAAGGCGTCAAAGGCGCGTTTGCGTATCATGGTGCTCTCCAATGGCGTGAAGTGCCTGGAAGTTAACCACGTTTGCGCGGGGTTGGCAAACCCGGGAACGCAGGGCCCCCGGGCGTGCCCGGCAGTTCAGTCGAAATCGGCCAGAAGCGCCCCGATGTGCACCCGGTTAAACAGCGTCGTGCCGGAGTACTTGTTGCGCAGCCGCCAGACCGCCTGCTGGAGCTGGTCGGAGGTGATGCCGTTTCGCAGCGCCGTATAGGCCTCGATGAAAGCGGCCAACGAATCGCAGACCTTGAGCAGCTCCCCGTCCTTGGGGTCGAAGCTGTCCAGGTTGCACGCGCCGCCAAGCTCCACGGGCGAAACGCGCCGCGCCCTCCCCGCCTCGTCCCGCACGGACTCGTAGAATTCCGAGCCCACCTCGATGCCGAGCAGATAGGCCAGCCGGTCGGCCAACCCGGCATAACCGCCCCGTTTGAGCACGGAAAACACCCGGCGCTCCAGCTCCTCCCGCTCGTACTCCTTGATCATGCCGCCAAGCTGCACCACCGACTGCTTGACCGGGGAGATGATGTCGCGGGTGAGCAGTTCCGGCATGTCGTGGACCAGGCCGGCGAAAAAGTTGTTGAGCCGCCGGGCCGGGCAGGCGTCGACGGCCAGGCTGAAGAAATAGGCATAGGCCGCGACCAGGAACATATGGCCGAGCACGGACGTTTCCGGGATGCGCGGGGTCTGGGACCAGCGCGTCTGGAAACGCAGTTGGCCGAGCAACCGGCCGAAATGCCCAAGCGGCGTTTTTTGGCCCTCGAAAAGTCCCGCGGCAAGCTCCTTGACCCCGTGCAGATCGGAAAACCGGGCCAGACCGTCGGTAAACGACGATTCGATCTCGAGCAGCTCGTCGTCCCAGGGATTGTCGCGCTTTATAAGGGAATATTCCCAACCGCTGGCATACAGGTGGGCCGCGTCCAGGATGCGCCGGGCCGGCGCGTCCGACTCGGGTACGGCGACATAGGCCGTCAGCCGCGACCAGAAATCCTCGCCCAACTCGCGCACGCGCGGTTCGAGCTGCTCCAGCACCCAGGCCGTAAGCTTTTGGTAATGCTCGGGCTTCGCCTTGATCTTATAGAAGACGGGGGGCTTGATATCGGTGATGATAAGCCGGTACAGGTACTCGAACAGCCCGCCTTCGACGATCTCGAGGCCCAGGGCCAACCGTTCGGGTTCGGCAAGGTGGGTGCCGTTGAGTTCGTAGAGCATCCAGGCCACCATCATCTTGTGGGCCTGCTTGTCGACCTCCACCAGCTCCATGCCGCGATGCTTGTCGTTCCAGCGCTTCATGAACGAACCGGCGAAAAGCAGTTGAAGCAGACTCTTGCGGACGCTGACCATGAAGACTCCTTGGGATTGCGATCGTCGCGAACAGCCTAGCCCGGGGTCGCGCCCAGGGCAAGCCGGCGCCGTCATGGGCGCAGACGAAAAAGGGTGTTGACAAATACATTTTGTCCGCTTACACAATCCGTCTTTCGAGCAACTCAGAGGAGCCGTCATGAAAACGTTTAGCCCGACGCCCAAAGATATCAACCGGAACTGGTTCGTGGTCGATGCCTCGGACAAGATTCTCGGCCGCCTGGCGTCCGCCGTGGCCGTGCGCCTGCGCGGCAAGCACAAGGCGGAATTCGCCCCCCATATGGACACCGGCGATTTCATCGTCGTGGTCAACGCCGCCAAGGTCAAGACCACCGGCCGCAAGCTGGACCAAAAAATGTACTATCGCCATTCCGGCTGGATTGGCGGCCTCAAGGAAACCTCCCTGCGCGACATGCTGGACAAGAAGCCCGAAGAGGTCATCCGCAAGGCCGTGCGGGGCATGCTGCCCAAAAATCGCCTTGGTCGGGCGATGCTGAAAAAACTCAAGGTTTACGCCGGCGAGGCCCATCCCCACGAGGCCCAGAAGCCCGAAACCCTCGACGTGTAAACCGCCTGCGGAGATCAAGCATGAGCGACGAATTCTTCTACGGCACCGGCCGCCGCAAGTCCGCCGTGGCCCGTACCCGCCTGTACAAGGGCAACGGACGCATCCTGGTCAACGACCGTCCTTTCGAGGAATATTTTCCCCGCCCCACCCTGGCGGCCATCGTGCGCCAGGCACTGCTTTTGACCAAGCTCGACGGCCGTGTCGACGTGAAGGTCAATGTGGCCGGCGGCGGCATGACCGGCCAAGCCGAAGCCGTGCGCCACGGCATCTCCCGGGCGCTGTGCACGCTTGATCCCGAACTGCGCGGCGTGCTGAAAAAAGCCGGCCTGCTCACCCGCGATTCCCGCGAGAAGGAACGTAAAAAGTACGGCCAGCGCGGCGCCCGCGCCCGGTTCCAGTACTCGAAGCGTTAATCGCGCGGCGATTACGAGACGATCCGAGGCGGAATCGCGCAAGCGGTTCCGCCTTTTGTCGTTGCCGCAATCCCCTGTTACACAGGCGCTCCCCTTTCCGGCCCGAACATTCTTGCCGTCTTGGCAGGGGGGGCGCGAATCGGAGTGTCAGATACGATCTGCCCCTCGGGCAAGGAGCGACGCATGACACGGCAGGAAGTCGAACAGACCGCGGTTTCAGTCATGTCCACGGGCTACAACTGCGCCGAAACCATCCTGCGCCTGGCAACCGACCACCTCGGCATCCCCGGGGACGGGGCATCCACGCGCATCGCCACCTGCTTCGGCGGCGGCGTGGGACGTTCCCATGCCGAAATCTGCGGGGCGTTGTCCGGCGCGGTCATGGCCCTAGGCCTCGCCTACGGCCGCGACGCGTCCGATATCTCCTGCACCCAGGCCCACGCCCTGGCCTCCGCTTTCCGGCAGCGCTTCATCGAACAATTCGGCTCGAGCTGCTGCGCGACGTTGCGGGAAAGCCTCGGCCGTCATGAGGCCGATCCGGACTGCAAGCGCCTCGTCGCCGATACCGCCGGCCTGCTGCACGAATTCCTCATGGAGCAACGCCAGTCGCATTAGAAAGACCGGCGGCTTGCGGCCCTCACCCAGCCGGGGGGCCGCCCCTTCCCTTGGGGAAAGACACCCCGTATACTCGCCGCTTTGCAACATCCTCCCGGGTGGGCCCCTGCCCCGCAGGCGTCCACCCGGGTTCGCGTTCCCTTCGGAGGTGCCGCGTGGCCGAATACAAACCCCGCCCCATGCTTGTCTTTGCCGACGAGTCCGGCAACATCTACGACCATCCCGAGCTGGAGATGCTGGTGCGCCGGGGCGACCGGCTGGAGCCGCCGCGCCCGGACGAGCTGATCCCCCTGCCGCCGGAGAGCGAGCTGTTCCTGCTGCCCGGCCGGGACGCCCTGGGCTTCGATCCGGATTCCGGGGAGATCGAACGCCTGGAAGAGCGGGCCGTGGCCGCCTTCGTCTGCCCGGGACATACCCTTTCGGCAACGGCCGCCTATGCCGCCCGGCCCGACGCGCCGGTGCTGCCGCTTTTCGCCTACGGCGCGGTGGGATTTTCCGGGGACCGGTTCTTCGTGGCCGCGTCCCGGGTGGATCAGGACCGGCGGCAGGTCTTTTCCGGCATCCCCCAGGAACGCATCGTCAAGGGAGCCAAGGCGCTTCGGAAAAAATACCCCAAGAACAGGCTGATCGAGCACTTAAGCGGCTGCGCCTTGACCTTCTGCTGTCCGGCGGCGCGCAACCTGGCTCTGGGACGCTTCGAAGCCCCCCTGCCCACGGCCCGGGCCTGCAATGCCCGCTGCATCGGCTGCCTGTCGCTCCAGCCGCCGGATTCGGGTTTTCCCTCCACCCAGAACCGCATCGCCTTCGCCCCCGATCCGACCGAGATCGTGGAAATCATGACCGAACACAGCCGCCACGAGCGCCGGCCGATCTATTCCTTCGGCCAGGGCTGCGAAGGCGAACCGCTGACGGAAATCGAGGCCATAAGCGAGGCCGTCAAGCGGTTTCGCGCGGCCGGCGGGCGGGGCACGGTCAACGTCAACACCAACGCCAGCCTGCCGGATGCCGTGGAACGCTTCGCCGCATCCGGCGGTTCTTCGATACGGGTCAGCCTGTCGAGTGCCGACCCGGCCCTCTACGCGGCCTACTACCGCCCCAAAGGCTACGACTTCGCCGATGTGCGCGAGAGCATCGCCCGGGCCAAAGCCGGCGGACTCTTCGTCTCGCTCAATTTCCTCTTCTTCCCGGGCGTCTCGGACACCGAGGCGGAACTGGCCCAGCTTACGGAGCTGATCACCGCATACAAGGTGGATTTCGTACAGCTGCGAAACCTCAACCTGGACCCGCAACTCTACATGAAGGTGGCGGCGGAAAGCGGCGCGCTGACCAATCCGGCCAGACTCGCCTCCATGGGACTCAAAAACTTCCGCAAACGCCTGCGCAAGGCCTGCCCCTGGCTGGGGTTCGGCTATTTCAACCCGTATCGGGAAGAGGGGGGGAAGGAAGAGTAGGGAACCGGGGGAGGGAACCCCACCCTCCCGAAAAACTTTCAAGGGAGGCAAAGGGGGAAGAGTTGTTCTTTCAAGAACAAGAGGAAATTTCTTATTTCGCCCCGAAGGGGCGACGGCGCGGTGGCGGCGGAATTTGTCCGGGACGCGCTTGCCGCGAAGCGGCATGCACCGTCCCGGCGAATTCCGCCGCCATCTTCACCCAACAGCCTGACCGCTTCCCCCCTGCCCTCCCGTCCCGCCAAAGCACACCGGATGGGGGGTCCGGGGGCGCGCCCGCCCCCCGGTGGGGAGGTCCAGGAGGGGCAAAGCCCCTCCTGGCCGCCGGAGGCACACATACCTCGGCTAGCGCGCGTCGGGAAATTCGACGACCACCTGTTCGGCCTCGTCGCCGCCGCGCATTTCGATGCGGCCGATGATCTGAGCGTATTCGTGTAGGGCTTTGAGGCGCTGCATGACGTCCGGAGCGACCTCCGGGGCCACCACCAGCATGAAGCCGACGCCGCAGTTGAAAATCTGGAGCATCTCCGGCCAGCTCATCTTCCCCTGTTCCCGCAGCCAGTCGAAAACCGGCGGCACGTCCCAGGAGCCGAAGCGGAAATGGGCGGCGACGCCGCGCGGCAGGATGCGGTTGACATTGTCGTAGAAGCCGCCGCCGGTGATGTGGACCATGCCCTTGATTTCGAAATCGCGCAGCAGGTTGAGCACGGTCTTCACGTAGATGCGAGTGGGGGCGCACAGCGCCTCGGCCACGGTCTTGCCGGACTCGGGCATGGGGTCGTCGCCTTTAAGCCCCGAGGCGTCGAGCAGCTTTCGGATCAGCGAATAGCCGTTGGAGTGCGGCCCGGAGGATTCGATGCCGATGACCACGTCGCCGACGCCGATGCTCGAACCGTCGATGATGGCGGCGTTGTCCACGATGCCGACACAAAAGCCGGCCAGGTCGTAGACGCCGTCGGGGTAGAAGCCGGGCATCTCCGCCGTTTCGCCGCCCAGAAGCGCGCAACAGGCTTGCTTGCAGCCTTCGGCGATGCCGGTCACGACCCGTTCGGCCAGATCGACCGAAAGCCGGCCCGTGGCGAAATAATCCAGGAAGAAAAGCGGCTTGGCACCCTGAACGAGAATATCGTTGACACACATGGCCACAAGGTCGATACCCACGGTATCATGGCGGTCAAAGTCATGGGCGAGCTTGAGCTTGGTGCCCACGCCGTCGGTGGAGGATACCAGGACGGGCTCGGCGTAGGCTTCGGGGTCGAGCTTGAACAGCCCGCCGAAGCCGCCGATATCGGACACGACGCCCTTGCCGTAGGTGCCGGCCACAATGGATTTGATGCGCGAAACCAGCGTATTGCCGGCTTCGATGTCAACGCCGGCGGCCTTGTAGGGAGCCGATCTGTCGGCCATGGGTTGCTCCTTGGAGGACTGCGAATGAAAACGCTATTCCATAGTATCTTTGCGCCTCGAATTCAAGGGAAGCCTGGCCGGGCCTTTTGCCGGCGGTGCATGTTGGCCGCTGTCGCCCTGGCTCTCGCCGCCTCTCCCCTGCCCCAGGCCCTGGCCGACGGCGGCTCCTCGGAGTACGCCGCGCCCCCTTCCACGTACGGCCCGCCGCCTGAACTGCCGACGGGTTCCCATGTGGACGACGATCCGCCTCGCCGTGACATCCATATGGGCACCGTGGACCACATGCGCATGGGACGCGACGACGAGGGCAACATCATTATGGAAGTGCGGCCCCGCCCGAAAAAGATCGAGCAACAACCGCAGGTGGGGCCCATTTACGTGTACCCGCAGATCGGCGCGCCGGGTCCCTGGCGGGGACAGCCGGGTGTGGGCGGCCAGCCCGGCATGGGGCGGATGGGCGCTCCCGGTAACGGCGGCAATATGATGTGGCAAGGCGGACAGCCCGGCCAGACGCCTTTCCCTCAAAGCGGGCAGACGAACGGCAGGGTGTGGCCCCAGCCTATGACGCCGGCCACCGGCCAGGGCGGCCAGACCACGCCGCAGTAAGCGCAGTGCCTTCCCGCCTCCGGGCAATCCGAGAAGGGGCGGACGAAACGCGGGGGTTAAAACCTTCCGACCAAGGAGGGAACCATGCATCCGGCGCAACTATGGAAAGCCTTGCCCGACGGGCGCGTGTCGTGCCGGCTGTGCGCGCATTTTTGCCGCATCGCCGACGGCGATAGGGGCCTGTGCGGGGTGCGGGTCAACAAGGGCGGCGCGCTTTACACCCTGGCGTACGAACGCGTGGCGGCGGCCCATCTCGATCCGGTGGAGAAAAAACCGCTCTACCACTTCCAGCCGGGCAGCCTCGCCTTTTCCATCGGCACCATGGGCTGCAATCTGTCGTGCGCCTTCTGTCAGAACTATTCGCTGTCCCAGCCGCCGCGCCAGGGACGCCCGGTGACCGGCGAGCGGACCACCCCGGCGGCGCTTGTGGAGGCGGCCAAGGCATCGGGCGCGTCCTCCATCGCCTACACCTATTCCGAGCCCACGGTCTTTTTCGAGCTCATGCGCGACACGGCGGTTCTGGCCCATGAGGCGGGGCTCAAAAACATCATGGTATCCAACGGATTTCAGAGCCCCAAATGTCTCGAGGCCCTGGACGGGCTGATCGACGCGGCCAACATCGACCTCAAGGCCATGAATCCGGATTTCTACGAGCGCGTGTGCGGCGCCAAACTGCGCCCCGTGCTGCAAAATCTCGCGCATATGCGCAAGCTTGGCTGGTGGCTGGAGGTGACGACGCTGCTTATTCCCGGGGGCAACGACGCCGACGGGGAGCTTAAGGAGCTGGCCGCGTTTCTAGTCAAAGAGCTTGGGGTGGACACGCCGTGGCACATTTCGCGCTTCCACCCGGATTTCAACATGCGCGACGCGCCGACAACGCCGCTTTCACGGCTGGAGCGGGCCTGGGAAATCGGCCGTGAGGCCGGCTTGCGCTACGTCTACGTGGGCAATGTGCTCAGCGAGGCGCATAGCGGCACGATCTGCCCGAGCTGCGGGACGGTCGTGCTGGCGCGATCGGGAATGGGACTGCGGGAAGCGCGCCTCACGCGGGGACACTGCGCCTCCTGCGGCGCGGCCATCGCCGGAGTCGGGTTGCCCTAGACGCGCCGGCTTGCCATGGGGCCGCAGTTGCAGTAACCATTCGCCTCCGTTCGGGGCGTGGCGCAGACTGGTAGCGCGCCTGCTTTGGGAGCAGGATGCCGGGTGTTCAAATCACCTCGCCCCGACCAGATATTTCAAGGGGACAGGACTTCGTTTTCTGTCCCCTTTCGCTTTTGGATAACCTGGCTGGATCACCTTTTGGCCAACCACCCGCTTTTCCTCGTAAAAAATACGATAACATTTGGCAGGGACGCTGCCCGCTTCGCACAGGATGGTCGTTGCTCCACCGCGTCCCCTGTGGGACGGGATCACGTCCGGGCGTTCATGCGTGCTCCAGGACCTTGGGCAGGGCCTTGGCGAAGGCTTCCATGGCCTGCTCCCGGCCCAGGGTGACGCGAATCCAGTTGGGGCAGCGAAAGCCGGTCATGGTGCGCACCATCACGCCCTCGCGCATGAGCTTGCGGTAGAGCATGGTGTCGGAGATCGGCGTGCGGACCATGATGAAGTTGCCGGCCTGGCTCACGTATTCCAGCCCCATGGCGTCAAACAGGTCGCGGAGAAAGCACCTGGCTTCGTCCACCATGCGCCGGGTGGCGGCAATGTGCCCGGCGTCGTCGGCCAAGGCCGCCGCGGCCGCGATCTGGCCCAGGATGTTCACCGAATAGGCGATGTGGGTGCGTCGCACGATATCCACCGCCTCCAGGGAGCCGCACAGGTAGCCGATCCGAAAACCGGCCAGGCCGTACATCTTGGAGAAGGTGCGAAAGACCAGGACGTTGGCGTGGCGCTCCATGACCTCCATGCCGTCGGGGAAGTCCGGATCGTCCAGGAACTCGCGGTAGGCCTCGTCGAGCACCACCAGGGCCCGGCCGTCGAGGGCGGTCAGAAAGCGTTCCAGGGTGGCCCGGTTCCACCAGGACCCGGTGGGATTGTTGGGATTGCACACGAAGAGGACCTTGGTGTGCTCCGTGACGGCCGCCAGCATGGCTGCGGATGACAGGGCCCGACCCGCAAGGGGAACCAGCCGGGTTTCGATTCCGGAAAATTGCGCCACCCACTCGTAGACGGCAAAGGTCTTGTCGGCGGTCACAATGGCGTCGCCAGGCCCGCAGAAGGCCCGGATGACGGAGCTGATGACCTCGCAGGAGCCGTTGCCGACCAGGAACCGGTCCGGGGATTTGCCGAAACGGACGGCCAGGGCCTGGCGCAGGTCATAGGCGTCGCCGCTCGGGTAGATGGCGCCCAGCTCGGGCCGGAAGGCGGCAACGGCCTCTTGGGCCAGGAGCGGCGGCCCCAGGGCGTTTTCGTTGTTGTTGAGCCGAAAAAGGTGCTTCACGCCGAACTGGCGCATGAGCACCGGATCGGGCCGGCTGGGAACGTAGCGCTCGAAAGACCGGACATAGTCCGGCACGAGATCAAGCAAGCCGCGCATACTGCCAGATGACCTTGTCCGCCTGCCCGCCCTGGGGAAGGACGGCCATCGGCGCGAAGCCGGCCTCGATCAGGTCGCCGGCCAGGGCCGCTTCCCAGGGAACGGCAAGGTCCATGGAATAGAGGATGGCGTCGATGCCTTTGCGGCGAAAGGCCGCCACATGGGCCGCCAAATTCGCCGTGAGATCCTCGCCGTCGAGAAACGGCTCCAGCTCGGCGAAATTGCGAACCTGGTCATAGGTGGCGCCGAGCAGGGATTCCCGTCGGGGCCGGCCGGTCGGCACCTCCACGGGCAGGATGTCCCGGGGCAAGGCCAGTCGATCATACGTCTGGCGCAGGAATTCCTCCAGCTGCGGCGCGCACCAGACCGCCAGGCCGTTATCCTCGCGCAGATGGCGAAACACCACCGGGTGGGATTCCAAACGACCGTCCGTCATGGACTGGAGAGCCCCCAGGGGCTCGAAAGAGGCCTGGGGGAGATCGGCGGTGGCCCGAAAACTGAGCACGATGCTGTGCGGTCCTCGGGCCACGGCCGACAGGAAGCCGTCGACCAGAAGCCGGGCCACGCCGGCCGTCATTTCCGGTGGGGTAAACACAAAGGGACCGGAAAAATACAGGGCCTGCCCGCTGCACGGGCTCCAGGGCAACAGGCCGGCGATTTGTCCCGTGGCGTCACAGGCCAGGATGCAAGCCACTTGGCCCTCGGCCACCATGTCGGGAAACTTGCCGGGCGTCCGGAAGCTGCTCGGGCACTGCCAGGGAGGATAGGCGGAGATGGCCAGGGTGGCGGCGTGGCTGAGCTGGGCAGGGCTGGGATTCGGGTGGATGGCGAAGGGCGCGCGCAAGCCCTCGGGAAGGCGGACCGGTGCGACCGGCGGATACGATCTGTCCACAGTGGCTTCGAGGAGGAACCGGTCCGCGCCCTGATGCTTGAGATGGAAACGATCCGCGGCCTTGCCGGCCAGGAACAGGCCGATATCCCCGGCTAACGCGTCGTCGGTCGTGCAAAACGAGGCGCGGGATGTGACGTTCAGCGCGCCCAGGGAAAGGTTGCCCGCCTGGAAGGCAAACGAGGCGCACAACTGGTGCCGTTTGCCGGTGAGGCCAAGGGCGAGGGGCCGGCTGCCCTCGGCGAGGCCGGCGAGGCACAGGCAGAATTCCTCGACGGTCAACTGGAAGCGGTAGCGTTCCCTGCGGCCGAAGCCCGCGCGTTCCGCCAGAACGTTGGCCAGCCCGGCAACGGGACAGGCAAAAACGGTTTCCGCCGGAATCTCCAGCGACACGCGGACGTCCTCGGACATAAGGAACTCCCGGCAACAGGCTTGATGGACCTTTGGTCGCTTACCGGCCACAGACAATATCGGATTCCCCTCCGAGCGGCAAACCGACAATGCCTCTGGGCCAAGGAAGCGGCGTCCTCCTCTAGGATACCGTCCGCGTCTATTTGATCTGAAAGAACTGCTGGCGGGACGCGTCGCGATCCGGTATCGGCACGACTCCAGCCTTGCGCATCTCGCGGATGGAGATGAAGTGCGGCTCTTCGTCCTCATCCTCATCATCCTTGTCGGCTTTTTTTCGCGCCGCTGCCTTGCGTGCCTTTTCGTACGCCTCGGCGACCTGCTCCTCGCCAGACTCCAAAGCTTCCTCGAAGGAGGAATCGTCGAGCATGGTGGTTTCCAGATACAGTTGCCGCTTCCCGCCGGGATCAAGCGAAACGCTGACAAGCATGTGTTCGGGCAATGCAACCAGCGCCGTATCCAGACCTATCTTGTAAAAGACCGAAGCCAGCAGGCAACTGCCCTCCACGCAATTGGCCTTCCGGCTGGCCAGCGCCTCGCTGATGAAGCGTACGTGCTGCACGCCGACATCCTTTGGTTTGACCGACGGGGTTTTGATGCTCGAATAGTGGATGCCGCGCCGGCGCAAAGCCTGCCAGATCGCTTTTACCTGTTTGCGCACACCCTCGGCATCCGTTTGATATCCCGGAAACGACGAGACTTCCCCCGTGGCCAGGGCCTCCCGCAAAATCTGCCGCACCACGGGATGGTTCTCATTGACATAGGCGGCATAAAGCCAGTCCGTGTCGTAATCCTCATCGTCATCCTCGAAGCTGTGCACGCAATCGTTGGCTGAAGCGATGGTAACAGGGACAGTTTGCTCGCCTTGAGGAACGCCATCCAGCCACAACCGGGCCGTCATGGTGATTCCAATCGGCTGTTGCACCAAGGTGATCGGATCAGAGAAGGTGAGAAACGGATAGATGTGATAGGCATTACCCTTGCGGGAAAGAGCCACTTCCGCCCTGCCTGGATTGATCAAGGTCGATGAGGCGCTTATCTCCACAGCAGCTTTTGCCCCGGCGCGCGGAGCGATCACTTTGACGCCGAAAAGGCCGTTGCGATCCCCCAGTTCATCATCGTTATGCTGCATGTCCATCTTCATCTTTGCAATGTTTAGCATCAGTGATGGATACAACACGCCCTTGAGACCGACCTTGTCGAACGCCCATGTGGTCGATTTGGACTGCTGGGCCACTTCGTTGATTGGAGGAGCAGCGAGCACCGGCACGGTCAAGGCGGCAGCCAGCACGAGTATACTCGGCAAACCAACGGCATAGGCGGCAAAACGCAACCATGGGAGAAGTGCGTCCCGAAGGCGCGATGACTGGAGCATGCAGTAACCTCCATGACGAAAAAGCAAGCGGGATGTCGCGGCATCCGGCTTGGAGCCCGGAACAAATTCGCCGCTATGATCTGTCGGTAGCACAGCCATGAACATCCAGACAAGATGATCATGGCGCTGCCATCATGCTTTTTTTTGCTCCCCTCCCCTCTCCAGCGAAAGGCGCATGTCCCCGGGCATGAGGCGCTTCCGTGAAAGGCGTTATGGACCGCCGGCAGCCTCATGAGCCTTCAATGCAATAGCATTTCCTTTATCGTGGCAAACCAAGAATGCCGCCCGGGCGTGGTTTGCGCAAAGGCCGCCCTGGACGTGCACACGGAACATTCCGCTCTCGACGTCATCCCATCCATGGCTTACGAAAGCATGCACGTCCAGGCGTCATATGGAACCGAAGCGACACGTCGCCCCCAAACCGGCCGAGGCCGGCCAACGGGGGAGCGGCACAAACCGGGCGCAGGCCGTTCGACCGGTCTTGCATAATGCGAAGCGAGGTCGCCATGCGTTTGCCATCGCATCCCGCACTTCAATACCGCTGGGCGGTGCGTGACAGTCGGGACGGGAAGGTCCTGGTCTATTACGGCCTGCGCAATCCGCCCCGCCACCAGGAAACGGTCCTGCCCGTGCCGGCTGCCCTGGCCGAGGCCTTGGCCGGGCTTGACGGCGCGACGCCCCTGGACAGCCTGCCGGCGGCCGTACGCGAAAGCGAGACCTTCGGCCGACTGGTCGCGCAGGGGATCGTGGTGGACAAGCAGGACCGGCGGCGGCCGTCCACGGCCGATCACAAGCGGACCTGCACCCGATGCGTGGCCGACGACCACCTGCTGCCGGGGCTGGAGTTCGATGCCCGGGGGGTGTGCGCCTTCTGCCAGTGCTACGAGCGGGCCGAACAAACGGGAGGTTCCGCCGGGCCGCGCAATGTCGTGGACGAGGCCGCCTTGCTGTCGATCGCCAAGGGCAACAAGGACTCCCGCTTCGACGTCATGGTCCTTTGCACCGGCGGCAAGGATTCCACCTTTCTGCTGTGGTATCTGGCGAAACAACTCGGGCTGCGCGTCCTGGCCGCGTCCTGGAACATGCCCTATACCAACGACACCTGCCGCGAGAACATCCGCCGGGCCCTCGAACTGCTGCCGGATGTCGAACTGATGGAACGGACCCTGCCGATAAACGCCGTCCGGGACGCCATGCGCGCCCAGTTCGGCCAAGTGGGAGCGCCGTGTCTCTGCCCGACCGTGGCCCATGTCCTTTTCTTTCCGCTCGCCGCCTCGGAACGGATCCCGGTGGTCATGCAGGGGGTCGAGGAAGTCCAGCTCGCGGTCATGAGCCATGTCATGCGCAGCCTGCAATCCGGCAAGGGACCGGCCCGGCCCGAGCCCCTGTCCATCCGCGAGCAGACCCTCCAATTCCTGGGGATGGCGGCCAGCGCGCCCGAACCGCCCGATCCCTTTTCCCTCATGGCGGACTACATCCGCTACCAGCGGTCCATCCGAAGCAGCCTGGACCAGATCTACGGACCTCTCGACCGCCTCCTTGCGCGGGCCAGGGAGGACGAATCCGTTTTCGTGCCGCAATTCCTCCGCCTGAAGACGAATGCGCTCTACGGCTCCTGGAAGGAGGTCGCGACGTTGATGCAAAAGGAAATGGACTGGAAGATGCCCCCGGGCCAGAAGGGGTTGCTGCATACCAGTTGCCGCATCGAAAAAGTCAAGGACTACTGCCAGTACATGCGCTTTCGCAACATGCGAACCACCGCCTTCCCCCAATCCATCGTGGAAGTGAGCGCCGGGGTTTCCTTCGGGCTGCTCTCCCGCGAAGAGGCAGTGCGGGAGGTCGCGGAACTCGGCTACCACCACGAACCGGAAGTCATGGCCGAGTTGCTCGGCGATCTGCGCCTCAGCGACGCCGATCGCCACAGCCACGGCGAAACCGTCTACTCCCTGTGCGACGGCGCGTCGGGATGCCGGGGGTGAGCATGGCCGAGACATTCCTGAACCGGGCGGTGCCCATCTTTACCGAGGAAGGTCTGGCGGTCCTGCGGGGCAAGGTTGTCGCCCTGGCCGGGCTTGGCGGCGTGGGCGGCGGCGCGTTTCTGGCCCTTGTCCGCTGCGGGGTGACGCGTTTCCGGCTGGCGGAAAACGGCGTTTTCGACCCGCCGGACATGAACCGGCAGGCCGGGGCCTTGGGCCAGACCATGGGGCGCCCGAAGCTCGACGTGTATGTGGAGCTGGCCCGGTCCATCAATCCGGCCTTGGAGCTCGAGTGCTTCCCGGAAGGTGTCACCGGCGGCAATCTCGAAGGGTTTCTGGCCGGGGCCGACGTGTACGTCGGCGTTATCGATGTGGAGAAAGGCCACGATATCAAGGCCATGACACCTGCCCTGCTTGAAAAATACGATCTCCCCATGTTCACCTGCGGGGCCATCGGCTTCGGCGCCCTGCTGGTGGCCCACGAGCCGGGCGGTATGATGCCGGAGGCATTCTGGCGGCTGGTGCGGGAGCGGTCCGACGGCAACCAGGGTTTGCTGCCGTCACTTTTCGGGGACTTCTTCAACCGTCCGGTCATGGACCGCATTGCCGGGGGCTGCGCGTCCGGCATCCTGCCCACCACGGCCATCGGCGCTCTGGCGGCGAACACGCTGCTCGCCTGCGAAGTCCTGACCTGCCTGCTGCGGGGAACCGGCCTGGTGGACCGCGAACCGGTCTTTGCCCCGCGATTCACCGTGGTGGATTTCCTCAACCAGAAACTGGCGGTGGGCGATGCGAGCCTTGGGGCATGACCTTCGCTTCCGCTCCCGCCGAGGAAACGGGGCCCCGGGAGCCTGAGGAGATGCGCATGGGACGCGAGGAATTGATCGGAAAACTCCGGGAGTCGCACCGGGTGATCGAGCCCGGCCAGGATGTCGCGATAGAACTTTTCCGTCCCGAGGACGCCCCGGGCGTCGCCATGGCCTATTATGAGACCTACGGCGACACCTTTCCGCTGGAGCATGTCTACGATCCCGAGGAGATCGTCCGCCGCAACGCCACGAACGATCAATATACCGTGGTCGCCCGGACGCCGCGCGGCGAGGTTGTCGGGCTGTTCGGACTGTTTCGCCACGCCCCCAACCCCGACGTCTACGAAGCCGGCCAGCTCATGGTCCTTGGGAGTTATCGGAAAAGGCACCTCAGCACGGAATTCAGCAAGGTGGCCCTCGAAAGCCTGCCCAGGCGGCTGGGGATCCCCGTGGTTTTTCTCGAGGCCGTAAGCAACCATACGGTTTCCCAGCTTATCGCTCTGCCCTGGGGCCTGACATTCACCGGACTCGAGGTGGAATGCCTGCCGTCCGGAAGCCGCGCCAAGGAGAACGACGCGTCCCGCAACACCTCCCTTTTCCTGATGTTCAAGGCGTTCGAAAAGCCCTCCTGCGCGGTGTCCTTGCCCGAGCCATACCGGGCGTTTTGCGAGACGCTGTACGCGGAACTGGCCCTCCCCCGCGTGTGTTCTTCCGCGGCGGCGCTGACGGGCGAGACACTGGCCAGCCATTTCTTTCTCCAGGAGACCGGCTTGCTGCGCCTGACCGTAACCCGGGCCGGCAGGGATTTCGACGAGGCCGTTTCCACGGCCGAAGCCAAGGCCGGGCCTCGAGGCATGGTCCAGATATTCCTCAACCTTGGCGACGCGGCTGCCCCCCCCGCCGTGGAGTTGCTGCGGGCCAGGGGGTATTTTCTGGCCGGTTTGCTGCCGTACTGGTTCGGCGCGGACGGCCTGCTCCTGCAGAAGGTCGGCCGGGAACCGGACTGGGACGCCATCCAGGGCGCTGACCAGAGGGCGGCCGCCCTCCGCGACATGGTCCGCGAGGAGTTTAAACGCGCCTGGCGCGGGGAAACAGGTCTGCCGGATCCGGCGGAAGACCGTGACGGGCTCCCGGGCGGCTAACCTCCGGAGAACCGCCTGAGGCCGGGGCTGCGTCATTTTAACCGGGAAATGTCATCTCCCCCTAGTAAATATGTAATTATTTCAATATAAAAACTTCGTCTTTGCTCCTTTGGGAGCAGGATGCCGGGTGTTCAACCCACCTCGCCCCGACCATAGATTTCAACGGCTTGCGGTGAAAATCGCAGGCCGTTTTTTGTGCAAGTTTTCGGGTACAATCCAACGGCTTAACCATTTGAAATAATGACGGATAGTTGAAAACATCAGGCCAGGGTGCACCTCTGCGGCATAACGAAAAATCCCCCCGCAGCCGGCAAGGACGCGGAGGGATTTATTGCGGATGGGGATGCTATCGATTTATCGGCGCGCCAAAACCCGTTCCGTCCTGAGGCATCGGCTCCGTTCCATCCCCAAAGCCGAGCATGAGGCCAAGGCCGAGCCCAAGGCCCGTGCCATCGTCCAACTGACAGATACCGTTCCCGCCTCCCCCTGCACTACCGGCGAATTGCCCCTGGGGATTGCCTGCATTGAAGCCAAAACCATTCTGTGCAAAGGCGGTTGTGGACAGAAATCCGAAACAACACATCGCGACGACGACCATCATTTTCTTCAACATGGGTTTCTCCTTTTCTCTACTTATAGAGATATACGGAGGGAGACGTGAATTGGTCACTTTGATTTCACTTTTTTTTGCCTCAATATTTTTTGGAAGAGCAACGGTTAATTGCGGCCGCCACCGTGGCCGCCGCCACCACCGGAACCACCACCACTGCCGCCACCACCGGAACCACCACCGCCGCCTCCGCCGCCACCGGAACCTCCTCCGCCGCCAGAACCACTTCCGCCAGATCCACCGCCGCTGCTTCCGCCTGAACCGCTCCTCTGGCCCGACCCTTTGCCCGAACCGGCACTGGCGCCAGCGGACCTGCCTTGGGCGCTCCCCGTGCTTGACGCCGCCTCGGGGGAAGCCAGGCCCAACGCGTGACGCGCCTGCGAAAGGCTCATGTCTCCCGTGATCACCTTGGCCGCATCTTCCGCCACCACGGCATCGGGATTGCCGCCCTGTTTCGCATCGCGAACGAACCTCGCTATCTCCAAAAGCGCGAAGGGAAAATCCTTGGCTCCAAGCACTTGTGCGACCAGACTGTTCGCAAGGGCGGGAGGGAGTCCGGCTTGACGCACCGCTGCCATGAATTCCGCGGTCAAAACGACCTGCCGCGCCGTATGATCAGGGTGCGAGAGACAGATCTCAATATCGCCCCGCGAGAGCCCCATGCGTAATGTCTGCGCCAGACGCTCGTTCAAAGCGGCTGTTACGCCAGGACGGTTTGCCAGTTGGCGCTGTGCGAAAGCGAAATCCCCGAGCTGCTTTCGTACGGCCTCCTCAATGCGGGAAATCGGGACATGCTTAGCCAACCCCTCTTCAATCTTGTCTATCACGAAAGCCGTATTGCCGCCCGAGGACGAAGCCTTGCCCCCGATCTCCAGAAACGCCGCCGTATCGGATTCGCTTAACCCAAAGCGGTAGCCAAACCCCAAGACACGATCGATAGCGCCTTGCGAGAGGCCGGCGGTCCTCGCGGCCTCCATCGCTGCGACAAGTCCCACGCGGTTTTCCGACAAGCCCGTGGAGGGCCATAGACAGGTCATGGCAAGGACAAATCCCGCGATCAAAAAATTAAAGCGGACGAGCATGACGTCCCCCTGCCTGTTGCCGGCCGTTGTCATCCTCAATGATAAGGACGGAATTGGTATGGCCAAACCCGTCGTCTTCCTGAAGCAAGGCGCTGGAATCCGGCTTCAGGATCGTGCCGTCCACAAGGAAAGCGTACACATACCGCCCGGCCGGCAAGTGGACTGTCAGTGTAAAGACATCGCTTCCCGGGGCCTTGTGCATGACGTGCCGCCCAGGCATCCAGTCATTGAAGGAGCCGATCACGGCCACTTGCCGCGCGCCGGGGATACGCGCCACAAAAGTGACGTCCTTTGCTTGTCCGGCGCCGCCGCCGGCAAGTCGCCATCCGGTCGATTCCGACGCCAAGCCCTTCACAGACGACGAAGGGGGTTGAGACGCATGACGCATGAACGGGCCTGCCGACCAGAGCAGCATGGCCACGGCAAAAGCGGCCAGGCCGCCAATGGCGACGCCCCGGATGGCGGCGCGACGCGACAACCGCTGCACCCATCTCCAGATTCGGCGCGAAAGAGACG
Organism: Solidesulfovibrio fructosivorans JJ]; assembly: GCF_000179555.1. NCBI lineage: Bacteria > Pseudomonadati > Thermodesulfobacteriota > Desulfovibrionia > Desulfovibrionales > Desulfovibrionaceae > Solidesulfovibrio > Solidesulfovibrio fructosivorans. The sequence continues at coordinate 97,648 of NZ_AECZ01000005.1, read as the reverse complement.
GTTTCTTGGGCCCGATGCGGGCCATGATCTGCGGCAGAAGCCGTTCCGGGACTTCCGGGCGCGGCAGGCCGGCAATGGCGCCGGCCAAGCGTTGTAAGTCCCGCGCCGCTTGTTCCTCATGCTTCTTGTTCATGCTTCTTGCCCGCCTCTGGGAACCACAAACATTGCGCGCAATCGTTCAAGCCCCCGGGAAATGCGCATTTTGACAGCGCTCACCGATATTTTCAGGGCATCCGCGATATCTTGAATGGACAATCCCTCTTGGTAACGCAGGATCAACACTTCCCTGGTCTCCAGGCCAAGAGCCTCCATTGCGGCGAAAAGCTTTTCACTATCAATCTTTTCGATCAGAGCATCATCCGCTGTTTCATCCTGTATGTTCTCCATGAAACCATCATGTAACGCCGACGCCGGTATTTCCACGCGCCCCTGCTTGCGGAGATGGTCGCGCGCGATATTGAGACTGAGCGTGTAAAGCCAGGGGAAAAACCGCGCCCCAACCTTGAATTTTTCGAGTTTTTCGTACGCCACGACAAAGGCTTCCTGGGTCAGGTCGCTGGCATCTGCGGGATTGCGGCACATGCGCGACATGAGTCCATGAATCGGCGACTGGTAACGACGGACCAGCACGGCGTATGCGGCGGCCTCCCCATCAAGGATGTCTTCGATAAGCTGTGTCTCGTCATCGTGGTTCATAAATTGCCTGGAGCTCTTTTATCCCTATACGTTTGCCAGAGGATTTTTGTCACAAGGATCACGCAAATAATTTGCCCAGAATGCTCTGCCCCGCCCCGCTTCCCCGGAAAGGGGACATTGCCCCCAACTGGCCGCAGGGGTATCCTGAGAAAATTCGCGACCCGCCATCGCCTTTGATCGTGGGGAGGCCGCCGGGGCATTGCCGAAGTCCGGGAGATCCCCGACGCCCTCGCTTCCGGAGTCCCCAGGAGAAAGGCAACGTCCAGGACATCGCCCTTCAAACCCTGGCGGAACGGTCGCCTCTCTGCTATTTCAAGAACATTAACGCGCAGAGGGTCAAGACGTACCGGGCGCGGCACGATCCAAAGCGACTTCACAAGCAGGAAAGGCATATGAAGACTTTTATCTTCTTGTTTGCATTCATTATTCTTTCGGCAGCCGCTTCGTTTGCCGAAAATCCATCTCATGATACGCAACGCAACGATACCGCCGCGAAAACAACCGCCAAGGCATCAGAATACAAGTCTTCCCCCCGCTTAAGCTACCATAGCAACAAACCGAGCAAAGAGGACCTGAATCTTGAAGGGATCAAACCAATGTTAAATCAAGCTCTTGGGAACAATCAAAACGGTTCCGCAGGTGGTGCGCTTATGCCAACTGCCGGAACGTACAGCTTTTAATGTGCCGCATGAAAAAGGAAAGCCCGAAGCGGGCCACCCTGGCTGACATGAAGGCCGACGCGAAAGAGCTGTGCCTGGCCCGGCTGCGGTCCGTGCCACGGGAAAAGCGGGACGCTGTTGCCGACGCGATCCTGGCCCTTGCCGATCCTGAATGGTGGGAGCGGCGGCAAAAAGGCGCGGAGGTGTTCCTGCTCATCCTGGAGTCGCGCAAGGCCGAGACAATGAAAATCATCCAGGACGCCACCCATAAAGTCTAACAGTTTGTTAAAAAAGTCTTTTTTCGCAGGCGACCTTCCTGGCCCCTTCGCATCCGTGGATGACACGCGCCATCTCCTCTGCTAGTAAAGAGCATGGAATGGATCTTTATCAGCCTCGCCGTGGGCCTTATCGCCCTGGTAGCCATGTTCGCCATAGCGGCCAATCGCTATGACGGTGCGACCGTCCCCGGTCATTTCGACTTCGACCGATACAAGCGAAACGAACTCTCCCAGCGAGGGCTCTTCGACAAGACGAAATGGCGATGAGCGCTTGCCCCTGGCTCCCGGCTGCGCCGGGTATAAATCCTTGTCCCCTTTTCGTGGCCATTCCCGGCAGGGTAAAGGATTCTGTACGCCACGCAGGGCCGGTCCCCGCAGGCCAGCGACCGACAAGCATCCCTAACACACCGAGAAATCATACGAAGACGGCCCCCAAAACCGATCGTCGCCTTTTGGCACGCTCCCTGCTTTAGAGGAAATATCCTTCCTCTGAACAAACCATTTTTGAAAAAGGCTTTTTGGGTGGCTCCCAGAAAGCCTTTTTCATTTTACGTTTGTCCCCATCGCCGCGGATCGAGCGTTTCCGCGCCCTTCGCGGGGCTAGCCCCCTCCCGCGGCCGCCCGCGAGATTCGCCAAATGTCGCGAAATTCTTCCATCCGCCCCTTTGCGGCGGGTATAAAATCCTGCACCCGGCCTCCAAAAGCGCAGGCCGGCGGCCTCGACTCCGTCATCCCGCGCCGCACCCTGGGCCTACCACCGCAGGCACGGCAACGAAAACACGGTCCGCTCCGCGAAGGACGCGGGGGCGCGGCAGGCCGGACTCCCATGAGCGGGCAAAGGACTCCTCCGATCCATTTTTCCCGGGATTCTTGAACATTGCTTCGAGATACGTATTATAGTAACTTTTAAACAATGCTGCATGGCTGTCCCAGGGCATTGTCCTTGGAACGACTGGCAGCCTTTCCGGGACGATGCCGACGGAGTACAACCATGTCGCAAAAAAAGTCCCAACGCTGGCTCGTCTTTCTCCTGCTCCCGCTCCTCGCCGCCGGGGGCGTCTTCACCTGGTACAAGCTCAAGCCCCGCGACCTCGCCGGCGCTTTCGCCGTGGGCAACGGTCGTATCGAGGCCACGGAAGTGGATATCGCCACCAAGCTGGCCGGACGCCTGACCGCCGTGACCGTGCGGGAAGGCGACGACGTCACGGTGGGACAGGTGCTGGCCAGAATCGACACCAAGGTCCTCGACGCCGACCTGCGCGAGGCCCAGGCGGCCATCCTCCAGGCCGCGCACAAAAAGGCCAGCGCCGCGGCCTCCGTGGCCCAGCGCCAAAACGAAATCGCCGCCGCCGAGGCCCTGGTGGCCCAGCGGGCCAGCCAGCTCCAACTGGCCGAAATCGAACTGCGCCGCACCAAGGTGCTGCATACCGGCGGCATCGTGGCCCGCGAAAAGCTCGACGTGGACCAGACCGCCCGGGAGACCAGCAACGCCCTGCTCGAGGCGGCCAAGGCCCAGCTTTTCGCCGCCAAATCCGCCCTGGAAGCCGCCGCAGCCGGCGTCGAGGAGGCCCAGGCGGCCATCGAGGCGGCCAGGGCCAAGGCCGAAACGATCCGGGCCGACATCGCGGACTGCACCCTGACCGCGCCCATCGACGGCCGGGTGCTCTACCGGCTGGCCGAGCCCGGGGAGGTCCTCGGCGTGGGCGGCCATGTCGTCACCCTGCTCGACCTTGCCGACGTCTACATGACCCTTTTTCTGCCCACCTCCCAGGTGGGACGCACGGCCCTCGACGCCGAGGCGCGCATCGTGCTCGACGCCCGGCCGGATCTGTCCATCCCCGGGCGGGTGACCTTCGTCTCGCCCCAGGCCCAGTTCACGCCCAAGGCCGTGGAGACACGCACCGAGCGCGAAAAGCTGATGTTTCGCATCAAGATCAACATCCTGCCCGAGCTGCTGCGGCGCTACGCCAAGCTGGTGAAGACGGGCCTGCCCGGCGTGGCCTACGTGCGTCTCGATCCCGCCGCCCCCTGGCCGCGCGAGGTGCCGCCCGTGGTAAAAGTGAGGGAGCCCGCGCCATGACCCCGACGGGCGCGGTCCGGCTCACCGGCGTGGGACTGCGCTACGGCAAGGTCGTGGCCCTGGACGCCGTGGACCTCGACATCCCGGCCGGGCGCATGATCGGGCTCATCGGCCCGGACGGGGTGGGGAAATCGAGCCTGCTCGCCCTGGCGTCCGGGGCGAGGCGCATCCAGCGGGGGACGGTGGAGGTCCTTGGCGGCGACATGGCCGACGCCAAGCACCGGGACGCGGTCTGCCCGCGCATCGCCTACATGCCCCAGGGGCTTGGCAAAAACCTGTACATGACCCTTTCCGTGCGCGAAAACGTGGACTTTTTCGCCCGGCTTTTCGGCCTGGGCCCGCGCGAACGCCGCCAACGCATCGACCGGTTGCTTTTAAGCACCGGCCTTGCCCCCTTCGGCGACCGGGCCGCCGGCAAGCTCTCCGGGGGCATGAAGCAAAAGCTCGGGCTGTGTTGCGCCCTGATCCACGACCCGGACCTGCTTCTGCTCGACGAACCGACCACCGGGGTGGACCCGCTTTCCCGCCGCCAGTTCTGGCGGCTTATCGACGGCATCCGCGCCGGCCGTCCGGGCATGAGCGTGCTGGTGGCCACGGCCTACATGGAGGAGGCCCAGGGCTTCGACTGGCTGGCGGCCATGGATGCCGGCCGCATCCTGGCCACGGGGACGCCGGCCGAGATGCTTTCCCGTACCGGCGCGCCGGACCTGGACACGGCCTTTATCCGTCTGCTGCCCGAATCCAGGCGGCAAGGGCACAAGAGGCTGGTGGTGCCGCCCCTCGCCTCCCGGGAAGACGAGCCGCCGGCCATCGTGGCCGAGGGGCTGACCATGCGTTTCGGATCGTTTACCGCCGTGGACCACGTGAATTTCGAGATCCGCCGGGGCGAAATCTTCGGCTTTCTCGGCTCCAACGGCTGCGGCAAGACCACCACCATGAAGATGCTGACCGGGCTGTTGCCGCCGACCGAGGGCCGGGCGCTCCTTTTCGGCAAGGCGGTCGATACCCGGGACATGGCGACGCGCAAGCGCGTGGGCTACATGACCCAGTCCTTTTCCCTCTACGAAGAACTGACCGTGCGCCACAACCTCACCCTGCACGCCCAGCTCTTCCAGATGCCCCGGGCCGAGATTCCGGCCCGCGTGGGCGAGATGCTCACGCGGTTCAACCTCACCGCCTACGCCGACGAGCGGCCCGAGCGCCTGCCGCTCGGCATCCGCCAACGCCTGTCCCTGGCCGTGGCCGTGATCCACGGCCCGGAGATGCTGATTCTCGACGAGCCCACCTCGGGTGTGGACCCCGTGGCCCGGGACGGCTTCTGGGAACTGCTCGTCGATTTGTCGCGCAACCAGGGCGTGACCATCTTCGTGTCCACCCACTTCATGAACGAAGGCGAGCGCTGCGACCGCATCTCGCTCATGCACGCGGGCAAGGTCCTGGCCAGCGACGCGCCGGCGACCCTGGCCAGACTTCGCGGCAAGGCCACCCTGGAAGAGGCCTTCATCGACTACCTCGAGGAAGCCTCGGGGATGACCGGCCCCGGCTCCCCGGACAAGGCTGACGCCGCTCCCCTGCCCCAACCGGAGCCGGAGAAAGCCGGACCGGCCCGCATCCCGGGACTAAGCCTCATGCGCCTTTCCGCATACGCCGGCCGGGAGTTTCGGGAAATCCTGCGCGACCCGGTGCGGCTGCTCATCTCGCTTATGGGTTCGGTGATCCTGCTCGCCATCCTCGGCTACGGCATCACCTTCGATGTGGAGAACCTGCATTTCGCGGTCCTCGACCGGGACCAGTCGCCCGAGAGCCGGGACTACATCCGCAATTTCAGCGGCTCGCGGTATTTCAAGGAACTCCCCCCCCTGGCCGACACGCGGGACATGGACCGGCGCATGGCCACGGGCGATCTGAGCGTGGCCCTGGAGATTCCCCCGGATTTCGGCCGGGACGTGCGGCGCGGGCGCAAGGCGACCATCGGCGTCTGGGTGGACGGGGCCATGCCCTTTCGCGGCGAGACCATACGCGGCTACGTGGAGGGCGTGCACGGCCTGTATCTGGCAAACCTGGCCCGCCAAAGCGGCGCGGCATCCGCACAGGCCGCGTCCGGCGTCCAGGTGCGCTACCGCTACAACCAGGATTTCAAGAGTCTCTACGCCATGGTCCCTGCCGTCATCCCGCTCCTTCTGGTCTTCATCCCGGCCATCATGACAGCCCTCGGCGTGGTGCGGGAAAAGGAGCTGGGCTCCATCGTCAACCTCTACGTCACGCCGGTGACCCGGGTGGAATTTTTGCTCGGCAAGCAACTGCCCTACGCGGCCGTGAGCATGGTCAGCTTTTTCGGCATGTGCGCTCTGGCCGTTTTCGCCTTCCACGTGCCCGTCAAGGGCAGCTTCGCCGCCCTGACGCTCACCGGCCTGGCCTTCGTCATGGTGACCACGGGCATCGGGCTGCTGGTCTCCGCCTTCACCCGGACCCAGATCGCCGCCCTGGCCGTGGCCGCCATCACGACGCTTCTGGCCACCATCACCTTTTCCGGACTGACCACCCCGGTCGCGGCGCTGCAAGGACCGGGGGCCTTTATCGGCACCGTGTATCCGGCCACCTACTTCCTCAACATCAGCCGGGGCATTTTCACCAAGGCCCTGTCGCTGCGCGATCTTATGCCGGATTTCCTGGTCCTTTGCGCCTATGTGCCGGCGCTGACCGGCGTCAGCGTCTGGCTGCTGCCCAAGCAGGAGAAATGACCATGCGTCGCCTGCGCAACGTATACCGCCTCGGGATCAAGGAGCTGTGGGGATTGTGGCACGACAAGGTGCTGCTGGTGGTCATCGTCTGGGTCTTTACCGGCGGCATCTACGTGGTGGCCCGGGCCACCTCGCAGGAGCTGCACAACGCGCCCATCGCCATTGTCGACGAGGACGACTCGTCGCTGTCCGTGCGCATCACCCAGTCGTTTTACGGGCCGTATTTCAAGACGCCGCGCCGCATCGCGTCCTACGAGATGGACCCGGCGCTTAACGCCGGGCGCTTCATCTTCGTGCTCGATATCCCGCCGGACTTCGAACACGACGTCCTGGCCGGCCGGCAACCGGACATCCAGGTCAACATCGACGCCACCATGATGTCGCAAGCCTACATCGGCGCAAGCTACATCCAGAACATCATCGCCGGCGCGGTGCGCGAATTCGTCCAGCGCCGGCGCGGCGCGGCGGCAACGCCCGTGGAGCTTGCCGTGCGGGTCAAGTTCAACCCCAACCTGACCAGTTCCTGGTTCGGCAGCGTGATGGAGATCATCAACAACATCACCCTGCTCTCCATTCTCCTGGCCGGCGCGGCGCTGGTGCGCGAACGCGAGCGCGGCACCCTGGAGCATCTGCTGGTCATGCCGATTGCGGCCGTGGAGATCCTGGTGGCCAAGATATGGTCCATGGGCTTCGTGGTGGTGACCGCCGTGGCCTTGTCGCTGGCCTTCGTGGTACGCGGGGCGCTCGGCGTGCCGCTGGCCGGATCGGTGCCGCTTTTCCTTAGCGGCGCGCTGCTCCAGTTTTACGCCACGTCCTGCATCGGCGTCTTTCTGGGCACCATTTCCCGCAACATGCCCCAGCTCGGGCTGTCCATGATCCTGGTCATCCTGCCGCTGGAAATCCTCTCCGGCAGCATCAGCCCCCGGGAGAGCATGCCGGAGCTCGTCCAGGACATCATGCAGCTGGCCCCGACCACGCATTTCGTGAGCCTGGCCCAGGCGATCCTCTATCGCGGGGCGGGATTTTCGCTGGTCTGGCCCAACTTCGTCGCCATGGCCGCCATCGGCGCGGGCTTTTTCCTGCTTGCCCTGGCCCTTTTCCGACGAAGCCTGGCCAAGGCGCGGTAGCGCCACACCCCAAAAAAACGTCAGGGACCGGGAAAAGGCTCAAGCGGGATTGGAACCGACCAGCACGGCCTTGTGCTCCTTGCGGCCGGGCCGGTCCTCGGCAACGACGGTCAGACGGTAATCGTACAGGTGGGTCCGGGCCAGCCGCGTCAGCGAGGCGCGGGAGAAAAAATGCAGCCCGACGGGGTCGACGCGGGAGCTCTCGCCCACGGGGAAGATGCAGAAGATCCGGCCGCCCGGGGCGAGCAGGCGCATCCACGAGGCGAACGCTGTCTGCGGGCACGGTTCGTATTGGAGCACGAAATAGACCAGCACCACGTCGAAAGCCCCAAGCGGCGGCGCGCAGCGGCCCACCGTGCCGGTGCGGATGTCCCGGCCGAAAGCCCTCCTCCCCCGCCGGGTCATGGTCTCGTTGATGTCGCAGGCGGCGACCGCATGCCCCCGGCGGGCCAGCGCGTCGACAAGCCGCCCCTCCAGGCAGCCCACCTCGAACACCCGGCGCGGCGGCCCGGAGGCGAGCCCCGCCTCGGGAATGTACCACTCCAGCTCGTCGAAACGCCCGGCCAGCCAGCCTTCCCACTGGGCATCGTCTTCCAGGGAGAAAATCCCCTGCCGGTTGTAGTTGTCGGCAAAGTAGGACTCGCCCTGGAACCAGGCGAAAAGCGCCTCCCGGGACGGCGGATTCTGCACGAAGGCGTGGCGGCAGTCCCGGCAGCGGGCAATGCGCCGCATGTGGGAACTGACGGCCACGATATCGAAGGCGCCGCCGCAGATGGGGCACGCGTTGTGGGTGACGCCGGTCATGACCTGCCTGTCCTTTGCCGCCGCGTCCTCAATCGACGATCTTGTCCTGGGCGTCGATATAGTGCTTCGGATCGGTGATGGGCGCGGGCGTTTCGATGGGCGCGGCCTCGCCAAAGCCGAAAAACGAGGCGTAATCGCCGTGGAAGCCGTCGCAGATGCCCCGCGCGCCGCAGGCCTCGCAGGCCGGGGCGTACCTGTAGCCGCAGTGCTCCACGGCCCGGATGCGGGCGTTTTCCCGGTAGAGCTCCTCGGTCGTGAAACGCTCGGACACTTCGGCCGGGATGGCCCGGTACAGGGGCGAACGCAGGTTGGCCTCACGCAGGGTTATAAGCGGCGACAGCCCGCCGTCGCGCATGCGCTGGGGCTTCATGTCCGTCCAGGACCAGGAGGCGTAGTCCCACTCGTGGGAGTCGTAGGGGAGCTGCTGGAAATCGTAGATGTTTTTCCGATAGGCGTCCGGCACCTGGCACAGGGGGAAATAGCGCACGTTGGCCTCGATGCCGGCGCGCTCCAGGCTGTCCAGGGCCTTGACCAGGGGCGGCGTGACCTCGCCGTAGGCCGGCACGTCCTTGCGGGAACGCTCGCCGGTTTGCTGGTCCTCGAAGGGATTGAAGGCGATGAAATTGACCACCCGCGCCCCGACCTCGGCGGCAAGGGCGGCCACGGCGACAAGCTGCGGCAGGGCGGAACGCGTCAGCACGCAATTAAACCGCACCGGCAGCCCCACATCCAGGCAATTGGACAAGGCCTCCATCTGCTTCTTGTGCGCCCCGGGCACGCCGACCACGTCGTCGTAACTGTCCCCCAGGCCGTGGACGCTGACGAGCAGATCGCGCACGCCGGCCTCGACCAGACGCCGGCAGGACTGCCTATTGGCCAGGGCCAGACCGTTGGTGATGAGCGTCGGCGTCAGCCCGATGCCCGCGCAGTGCTCGCAGAGGCGCTCGATGCCCGGGAAAATGGTGGGTTCGCCGCCCTGGATGTCGATGGCCCGATTGTCGTAATGCCCGCGCAGCGTGTCGGCGATGGCGATCGCTTTTTCCAGGCTCATGAAAGGATGTTCGGGATGGTCCTTGGCTTCGATGCGCGTCTGGAAATAGCAGAACCGGCAGCGCAGGTTGCAGGTCTGGCCCAGCCAGACCACGCCGCGCCTGGTCAGGGAGCGCTGTTTCGTCGTGGGGAGGCGTGCCGGCGCGTTCATGTCCGGTCCTCCGTCGCCCCGGCCGCCTCCCCAGCCTCGAGACGCCGGGCGATGCGCGCCCGGCAGGCCAGTTCCTCGCCGCGCTCGATGTCGGACATGTACCAGTTGGGCCCCGGGTGCCAGTCGGCTTCCAGGCCGCCGTGGAAGACCTCCACCTTGCCGGCCGCCACCTTGGGCGAACCAAGGGCCGTGAGCCGGCGCAGGTTCCCCGGGCTCACGTCGTCGATGCCCTGCGCGCTCGGCCGGCGCGGCAGCGCGATGGCGCAGCCGCAATGCGGGCAGGCCTGCCGCATCTGCTCGTCGTAATCCCCGGGAACGCGCTTCCACCAGCCGGGCTCGACGGGCCAGCCGCCCGGGCCGCCGAAAAGCATGTCCAGGCTTGCGGCCACTTCGCAAAAAAAGGCGCCCTTGGGCGTGATGGAAGCCGACCAGTAGCGCTGCACCCAGCAGTCGTCGATGAGCCGCCACATTTTCTTGGGATCGGCGACGACTTCCCGCGCCGCCACCAGCACGGGCTGGTGCAGGATCTTGTCCAGGCTGTGGTCGTTAAACGACTGGTAGCCGAACACCTCGCGGATCAGCGTTCCGTATTTTTGGCCCAAGGCCTTCGGCACGGTGGACCACAAGCCCCGGCGTTTGCGGTCCGGGACGACCGAAGCCAGATATTCGGCCATGGCGGCGAAGTCCGGGTGCATAAGCGGTTCGCCGCCGATCATGCCGACGACGCCGGGAAAATCGGCCAGCGAATCAACGGCGCGCCGAAACGTGTCCATGTCCATGAAAAACGGCTCGCGATGATGCCCGACCAGCCGCGTGCAATTGGAGCAGCGGTTGTGACAGGCATTGGTCACGTCGATCTGGATGATCTGCATCCGCGAAAGGGGAATCATGTCGCCTGCCTCCCATCCGGTTGGGCTGTGCCGGGCCTGTCGCCCCGCGCCGCCGCGACCGGCAGAATCTTGAATTTCTCGCTGACCGGCGTGCGTGAGCGCGCCCAGGCGGCCCGCGTCGCCTGCCACAGGTAATGGGCTGTCGCGCGGGGAAAAATCTCGGGATACCGGGCCACCAGCTCCGGCAGCTCGGCGGGCCTTGCCAGACGCAAAAGGAACCGGACCAGTCCCTTGCCCATGAAGATGGGATAGAACAGGTCTCTGTTGTCGCACACGTGGCGGATGATGGTCTGCCGGAAAAGGTCGTGGGGCGGATGCTTGTCCAGATCGCCCACGCTGTTGATGTTGCCGAGCACCGGGTTGGAGCCGAAATTGTTTTTTCCGTGCCGGCGGTAGCAGCCGTGGATGGTGGGCACGAGGAGCGAATCGCCGAGCAGATGGCAGAAATGGGCGATGTAATAGTCCGCGCAGATGCGGAATGTGGTCCCGTCCCGGGGCATGACGCGCTCCACGGTGCTGCGCCGGAATACCATGGAGCTGGACGTGGCCCAGACCCAGAAGCCCTTCTGGAAGCTCGTCTGGCGCACGTGGCGGAAATAACCCTTGGACTGGTGGTCCATGTGCTGCCCGGCGATCACCTCGCCCGCGCCGTTTATCTGGTACTGGTTGGTGCTGGTCATGGCCACCGTGGCCACGGCGAGGTGCGCCCGCATGTGGGCGGTCAGGAAATCGGGCAACAGCACGTCGTCGGCGTCGAGCATGACCACGAAACTGCCCGTGGCCCGGGCCAGGCCGTGGCGGAAGGCCTCCATCTGGCCGCCGTTGGCCGGGCGCTCGATGAACCTGAAGCGTTCGGGCGCGGCGGCGCTGGCCAGAAACGCCCGCACCCGGGCCACGGAATCGTCCGTGGAGGCGTCGTCGACCACGATGCATTCCCAGTTGTCGTAGTCCTGGCCGGCCACGGAAGCCAGGCAGTCGGTGATATAGCGGCCGTAATTGTAGCTGGTGAGAACGAAGCTCACCCGGGGGCGCGTCACCGGGACGGCAAAAAGACGCGGATCCTCCAACGCCCCAGGTTGGACAACGGGCGACCCGGCCTCATCGGCATCGCGCGCGGCCGCGATCCTGTCGTGGATGTTCATCGCGCCGACTCCCCATCCCGGCCCCCTTGGCCCAATCGGTAGTCTTCCAGAAACGCGGCCAGGGAAACGTCCGCCTCCTCCCGCACCCGGAAACAGAAGATCTTGTCGCCGGGAAGCCCCGCCACCTTGGGGATGCCGGCAAAAGCCCGGCTCCAGTGGGTCAGGCAGGCCGGGGCCGGCCGGTGCAGTTGCGGGATCAGCTGGCGGTCCACGGTCTTGTGCAACCAGATCGGGAAAAACTCCCCGCCGCCGGCAACGTGGGCCATGAGCTGCGGATCGACGGGCCGCATAGGCAAAAGCCGCGCCGTCAGCGGGTCCTCGAGCAAAATATGGTACATCTTTTCCAGCATCCGTCCGCCTAAAAAGGGCATGTTCCAGGGCAAAAAAAAGGTCAGGTCGGCCTGGGTCCCGATTTCCAGGGTCAGGTCGAATTCCCGGGCCAGGTTCTGGCCCTCGATATTGAGAAAATTGAAGGGATGCCCCCGGAAAAACTCCGGGCAGGCCATGGTCCTGGCCCCGATCGCCTCCCCCGCCGCCGCGATCGCCGGCACGTCGGTGAGCACGCACAGCGCGTCCACGACCCCGCTTTCCCGGCAATGCCGCGCCGCCCGGGAAAGGATTCCCTCCCCGGCGAGTTGCCGGTCCCAGAGCGCGGCAAGGCCCGGCTCGAGCCAGGACAGGGCCAAAATGACGGCGGACGTATTCATGACGCCCCCTCTTCCCGCGCCCGGTCGGCCAGGTAATGCAGGGCAAAGGGGATGTCGTCCGCGTGCTGGAAGTCGAACCCCTCCCGGGGCGACACCTCGTGGTAGCGGGTGGCGATGTCGCCGGCATTGGGCATGGCCCGGTCGACCACGGCCGCGCCGACCATGCGGAAAAGCGGCGGGTTGGCGTCCGGCGTCCGGTCCGTGTCGTTCCAGACCGGAAAAAGCCGGCCGTTGGCGGGATGCTCCAGGCACAGCCCTCCGGCCACACGGCTGACGGCCTGGACGCGAAACACACGGCCCCGGCTCCGGCGCAAAAGATCGTACATGGTCCGCAGGCTCTCCGGCCGCAGGCACACGCAATTGCAATTGAGCGGCACCACAATGTCGTACGGCCGGCCCAGATGATCCGCGATCTGCCGGTCCTGGGTGCGGCTCCACTCGCCGGCGGTCCAGCTGCCGCCGAAATAATGCACCATGTCCTTGGGGCGCGGCAGGGCCACGGCCCCGGCCTCCCGGGCGATGGCCGCCAGTTCCGCATCCTCGGTCCAGACGAAGACCGTGTCGACAAAGCCCGCCCGCCGCAGGATGTCGATGGCCCAGGCCAGGACCGGCTTCCCGTGGAGCCGGAAAGCGTTTTTCCGGTAGAGGGTGGAGCCGCCGCCCCGGGCCATGATAAGCCCCACCACCAACGGATCAACTTCCATGGCGACAAGCCTCCGGTGTCGGTTGCGCTCCCGCGAAAAGCGTCCCCAGCCAATGGCGCAGCCGGCCGAGCCAGATGCGGCCCGGAACGGGCGGCGGCGGCACAAAGGCGGTCTGGGGCGGATCGATGACCATGAGCCGCGCGTCAAAGGGGCTGCGGTCATAGGCGAAGCGCGTCAGGCGAAACCGGACGTAGCGGCGCAAAAGCCCCCGGCCGCAGGGCGCGAACTTGTCCCCGTGCTCCGCCAGGATGCGGCGCATCTCGTCGTAGCGGGCCAGCCGGTAGAGCATGACCAGCAGGCCCTGGGGCCCGAAAATGGGTTTGAACCTGTCGTAATGGGCCAGCACATGGGCGATGATGGCCTGGCGAAAGGCGTCGTGGGGCGGATGCTTCGACACGTCGCCCAGGGCGTTTACGGCCCCGACCAGGGGGTTGGCGCTGAAATTGTTCTCCCCGTGGCGGCGGTAGCAACCGTGAATGGTGGGGATAAGGATGGAATTGCCGACCTGCTGGCAGAAGTGGGCGATGTAGTAATCGGCGCAGATGGGAAAGGATACGCCGGGCTCGGGCATGATCAGTTCGAGGGTGGCCCGCCGAAAGACCATGGAGCTGGCCGTGGCCCAGATCCACCAGGTTTTCTGGAAATCCTGCTGGGGCACGTAGCGGTAGAACCCCTTGGCCAGATGGTCGGGGTGGTCTCCGGCGATGACCGCGCCGGAGGCGTCGATCTGGTACTGGTTGCTGCTGGTAAAGGCCACGGCCTTGGTCCCGAGGTGCACGGCCATGTGGGTTTCCAGGAAATCGGGCAGCAACGCGTCGTCGGCGTCGCACATCATGACGAAGGGCCCCTTGGCCAGGGCCAAGCCGTCGCGGAAGGCCTCCATCTGCCCGCCGTTGCCGTCCCGCCGAACGTAGCGAAAGGGCGCCCCGCTCCCCGGCCCGGCCAGATAGGCGGTCAGGACCGCATGCGTGTCGTCCGTGGAGGCGTCGTCCACGATGATGCACTCCCAGGCCGTGTAGGTCTGGCCGCGCACGGACTCCAGGCAGGCGACGATGAACCGGGCGTAGTTGTGGCTGGTGACGATGATGGAAACGAGCGGCCGGACGACGCCGACGGCTTCCAATCTGGGATCGCATGCGAACATGTTTTCTTCCGGCTCTCCGACAAATACCCCGCGCCTTGCCCGGCGCGAAAATTTCCTTGCCCAAACATACGCCAGCCGGCTTCAGGGCGTAAAGCGCCGGCGGCCCTCCCCTGGACCACACCCCGCTTTATCCCGTACATCCGGGGAGGCGTCCGGCCCGCTACCGGGAAAAAACGGCCGTAATCCAAACCGCATGCGTCGATCATGCCAAACTTTCACCGGCCTTGCGAGGTGGCCGCCCCATGCCGCAACACGCCCCCTTTCCCACGGTGTCCGTGGTCGTGCCGGCCTACAACCAGGCCCGCTACCTGCGCCCCTGCCTGGATTCCCTGTGGTTCCAGGACTATCCGGCCCTTGAAATCGTGGTCGTGGACGACGGTTCCACGGACGACACCCCGGAGGAACTGGCGCACTTCCAGGACGACCTGGGAAATCTCCGGACCTCGTTCGCCAGCCGTTACGACGCGGACCGCGACGTCATCGAGCGGACCCGGCACCCGGTCTACCCCGCAGCAGGCCGCGCCTTGCGCCTCGTGCGCCACGAGCGCAACCAGGGCCTCGGCCAGACGCTCAATACCGGCATCGCCGCCTGCACGGGCGAGTACTGCACCTACGTGCCCTGCGACGACCTGGCCTATCCCCACATGCTGGCGAGCCTCGTCGCGGCGCTTACGGAAAGCGGCGCGGACTTCGCCTACGGCGACATGCACATCGTGGACGACGCCATGCGGGTGCTGCGCCGCTTCGCCCTGCCGGACTACGGCTTTACGGCCTGCTTCGGAAACTGGTACCTGCTTGGCGTGTGCAAGCTCTACGCGCGCGCCCTGCATGACCGCTGCGGCCTCTACGACCCGGCCCTCCTCGCCCACGACCACGACATGTTCCAGCGCTTCGCCCTGGCCGGGGCGCGCTTCGTCCACGTGCCGCAAGCGCTCATGGCCGTGCGGGACCATCCCCAAAGCCGGCGGGTGGATATCCACGCCCCGGACAACTGGGCCAGGCTTCTGGAAGAGTCCAAGGAACTCGTGCGCCAAGCCCGGGCGGCCGTGGACAAGGGGGATGTCGCGCCATGACCTTTCCCGGCGTCGCCTTCCATACGCCAGGGCGCCTCGGCCGAGGCGCGGTGCTTGACCTGGGGCTTGCCTGCCCCCACTCCTGCGCCTTCTGCTATTACAGTTTTCTCGACGGCGGGCCGGAACAATTTGCCGCCCTGCGCCGGGCCAGGATGCGCGATACCGCCTCGTGCATCGCCATCGTCCGGGCCATTGCCGCCAATGGGCTGACCCATCTCGACATCACCGGCGGCGAGCCGACCGTACACAAGGGACTCGTGGAGATCGTGTCCGAAGCCGTTGCCGCCGGGCTGGCCGTGCGCTGCATCACCCTCGGGCAGTTCCTTTTGCGCAAGCGCGACGGGCGCAGGCTCCTCGACCGGCTTCTCGAAGCGGGCCTGACCGACCTGCTCTTTTCGCTCCATGCCGCCGACGCGGACGCCTTTGCCGCCACCTGCGGCGGGTCCCTGCCCACCCTGCTTGCGGCCATGGACGCCCTGGACGCGCGCGGCTTCCAGTACGCCTGCAACACGGTCATGCTGGAGCGAAACCGCCGCACCCTCCCGGCCATCGCCCGGCTGGCCGTCTCCCGGGGCGTCTACGCCGTCAACTTCATCGCGTTCAACGCCTACCATGCCTGGCGCGGCATGGAGCAAGCCGCCGCCCTGGCCGCATCGTACACGAAAATCAGCCCCTATCTGGAAGAAGCCGTGGCGATCCTGACCGAAGGCCGGGTCGCGGCCAACATCCGCTACGTGCCGCTGTGCGCCTTTCCGTCCCTGGCGGCGCATGTGGTCGGGGTCCTCGGCGTGCCCTACGACCCCTACGAATGGCGCAACCGCTGCCTCAACCACGACCGGCCGCCGGCCTACTGCGCCGAGCCCTTGCCAATTCCGGAAGAAGGCGTGCGCCCGGTCCATGCCTTCTCCCCGCTCGCCGAAAAACTCCCCGACGGCACCGCGCTTTGCGGCATGCGCGGCGACCGCTTCAAGCTCTTCCCGGCCCAGTGCGCCGACTGCCCGGCCCGAAACGCCTGCGACGGCGTGGACCCGGTGTACCTGGCCCGCCACGGCGCCTCGGAACTCGCGCCCATCCCCGAAACAACCGCCGGGCCGCTGCTCAAAAAACGCCTGGGCTACCGCCCCGCCTTTCTGGTCAAGACCAGCCCCGACGCCGACATGCGCGGGGCTATGGGAGAGGAATGGGGGGGAGGAAAAAAGGGACCTGGGGGGAAACCTTTCTGAAGAAAGGTTCTCCCCCCAGGTCCCCCTTCCAAAGACTTTCAATAGAATTCAGTTTTTACGGTGAAATACATCCCCGTTAAGAAATTTAGGAAGGGGAGAGCGCGAGAGGGGAGAACCCTTTTTAAAGGGTTTCCCCTCTCGCACCCTCTTCCCTACCTAATGCTCTTCAATTCCCGGGAATTTCTCAACATCGGTAACGAGTCTACGGTCGCGGGCAAGGGGGCGCAGCCGGTGGCGTTTGGCGAGCTGTTCCGACCACCAGCCGTGGTAGTCCCCGAGGGATTGCACATCCTGGGCTTCGTGGTCCATGCGGGTGGCGACTTCCAGGTAGGCGTCGAGATTGGTCAGGTCCGGTCGCGGCAGCCGGTCGGCTGTAAACGCCTCGAAGGCCTGGGCGTAGAGCTCTTCGAGCTTGCTTACAAGCAGCGGCATGTCGAAGAGCACGCAGGAGTCATGGACGTCGCCCAGCTTTTCCCGCACGGCCCGCAGGGATTGCGGGTCCTTGCCGAAGGCCACGGCCCGCTCGACGAAGGCTTCGGGCGTTTCGCACACCATCTCCGGCAATCCGGCCGCGCGCACCAGGCTGCCGCAGACCCGGGAGGCGAACGACCGGCCGCTTAAGGTCAGGACCGGCACGCCCATCCAGAGCGCGTCCGAGGCGGTGGTATGCGCGCCGTAGGGCGTGGTGTCCAAAAAGAGGTCCGCCAGGGGATAGCGGGCCAGGTGGTTCGGATTTTTGACCTTGGGCGCGAAAACGATCCGCTCCCCGGCGATGCCGCGCCCGGCGGCGTAGTCGCGCAGCCGTTTCTCCACCGTCTCGGAACTGCCGAGCAGCCACAGCACGCTTCCCGGCACTCCGGCCAGGATTGAAAGCCAGCGGTCGAAGGTGAACCGGTGCACCTTGTGCAGGCCGTTGAAGCAGCAATAGACCATGCCCTCTTCGGGCAGCCCCGCTTCCGCCCGGGTGGGACGCTCCGGGGCGACGGTCCTTGTCCGGTTGCTCGGCTGGTAGCACGGCAGGCGCAGGACCTTCTCCGTATAGTAGAGTTCGTGATTTTCCGGGATGATCCAGTCGTCGGCGATGATGTAGTGATGGTACGGGCTGGCCATGGTGCCGGGATAGCCGAGCCAGTTGATGATGACCGGCGCGGGGCGCAGGGCCACGAGCTTCAGGCGCGCGTCCCGGGTATAGCCGTTGCAATCGACAAGAACCTGGATGCCGTCGTCCACGATCTTCCGGGCCGCCGCGGCGTCGTCCATCTGGCTGATAGAGGTCCAATGGTCGGCGTCGCTCTTGTATTTCCCGTGCAGGCCGTCGTTCGTCTCGATGCCGCAGTAGTAGGCGTGGACCTCCACCTTGCTCCTGTCGTGGAGCCCGAAGATTTCGGTCATGAGGTAGCCCATGGCGTGTTCGCGCATGTCCGAGGAAAGGTAGCCGATGCGCAACTTCCCGGTCTTCTCCATGGCCTTGGGCCAGGAAAAATGCGCCCCTTCGGGCAGGCCGACGTCGAGCAGGTTGTACCTGGCGGCGACGGCCAGTTGCAGGATGGGGTCGTCGGCAAAGGCCCCGGCGGAAAGGGGCGACATGCCTTCGAGGAGCAGCGTGGGGTCCACCCGTTCCGAGGGCAAAAGCACCGGCCATTCGCATTGCCGCTGCCTAAGCGCGATCAGATGCTGGACGACCTCCCGCTGTTGGCGGTCGAGCTGCAGGCTTTCGCGCAGCATGTTTTCCGCGCTCTCGTCCTGGTTGAGCGCTTCGAGCGCCCGGGCGCTCTGGTTGAGGGCCGTGGTCTTGTGCATGACCGCCGTGCCGGTCACGGCCCCCATCTTGGCCAAACCGGCCGACCATTGGATGACGGCCAGGCCGATCTTGCCCTGCCGCTCGTAGATGCGCCCGAGATTGATATAGGCCGGCATGAACTCCGGGTGCAGGGCGATGGCCTGTTCGAGGCTCTCCTGGGCCGCGTCCAGTTTGCCGACGTCCTGGAGCGCGACGGAATAGTTGAAGAGCACCGCGTAACGCAGCGGATCGTCGGGATGATGCCCCAGCCAGGCGGCGTAGACCGTCTCGATCGAGGCCGTCTGTCCGCTGTGCTTGAGGGTTTCCGCCGTCTTGATGAGGTCGGTGACGCTAAACGAGGCCGCCATGGAGGTCAGGAGCGCCGGAGAAAGAATATCGTTGGTCATGATGATGCCGCCTGCATGCTTGCGAGGTGTAGGGTGATGCCGTCAGCCCCGATGCGGGCGACGCCGTCCGAAGTAACGGCGTCGCGTCATGCCGGGACCGTTGTTTAAGCCTTGGCGTTTTCCACCGCTTCAAGCTGTGCTTCCGTCATAGAAGCCAATTGCGTCGTCGTAAAGGCATTGAGCTGGGTTGCGTTGAGCGCGTCGATCTCCTCCGTGGTCAGGGCCGCGATGGTCGTGGTCGAGAGCCTGGAGATGGTGGTCGTGGTCAGGCCGCCGAGCTGCACCCCGGACAGGGAGCCGATCTGGGTCGCGGTCAGGGAACCGAACTGTTCGGCGCCCATGGCCCCGATCTGGGTGGAGCTGAGGATGGCCAGCTGGGCCGCCGTGAGGTTCCGCATTTCGGTGGCGGTCAGGCTGGAGATCTGGGTTTCGTCCATGGATGCGACCTGGGTCGTGCTGAGCGCTTGCAACTGCTCGGTGCTCAGCGACCGCAGCTGCACGCGGTTGAAGCCGTCGATCTGGGTCGTGGTCAGGGCCGCCATCCGCGTGGTCGACAGACTGTCGATCTCGGTGGTGGTCAGCGCCCCGATCTGGGTGGAGGTCAGCGCCGCGAACTGGGTGGTGGACATGTCCGCGATCTGCGTTTCGGTCAGTCCCTTGATGCCGTAGATCGACAGGGCCGCGATCTGGCTGACGGACAGGGCCGCGAACTGGGTATCGGTCAGCGCCCCCACCTGGGTCGCGGTCAGGCCGCCCATCTCGGTCGTGGTCAGCATCTTCACCTGCTCGGTGGTCAGGCTGGCCAGCTGGGTGGCGGAGAGGCCGGAGACGCCGGTTTCGGAGAGGCTCTTGAACTGGGTCGCGGTCAGGCTGGACAGCTGCGTCGTGCTGAAGCCGGCGATGGCCGTGGCGGCAATGGCCCCGATCTGCTCGGTGGAGAGCGCCGCCAGCTGGCTGGTGGACAGGCTGGACAGCTGGGTCGCGGTCAGGCCGGAGATGCCCGTGGTCGAAAGCGCCGCCAGCTGCCTGGTGGTCAGTTCGTCGATCTGGGTCGTGGACAGAGCCGCGACCTGCGAGGACGTGAGCCCCGAGAGTTCCGTGGTGGTCAGGACCGCAAGCTGCTTGGCCGTCAGGCTGGCGATGGCCGTGGTCGACAGCGCCCCCATACCGGTGGCCGAAAGGCCGCTTAACTGGGTGGTGGACAGGGCCGCGATGCCCGTGGCCGTGAGTCCCGAAAGCGCCGTGGTCGAAAGCGCCGCCATTTGCGTGGTCGAAAGCGCCGCCAGCTGCTGCGGGGACAGGGACGCGATCTGGTCGGCGGTCAGGCCGGAAACGCCCGTGCTCGACAGGTCCGCGATCTGGGTCGGGGTCAGCGCCGAAAGCTGGGTCGTGGACAGGGCCGCGATCTCGGAGGACGTCAGGCTCGCGACCTGGGTCGTGGAGAGCGCCGCCAGGCGGGTCGCGGACAGGGAGCCGACCTGGGTCGGGGTCAGCGCGCCGATCTGGGCCGCGGTCAGGGCCGCGAACTGCTTGGAGTCGAGCGCCTCAAGCTCGGTCGCGGTCAGGCCCGAAACGGCCGTGGTGGAGAGGTGCGCGACCTGGGTCGTGGTCAGCGCCGAAAGCTGCGTCGCGGTCATCGTCGCCAGCTGGGTCGCGGTCAGGCCCGAAACCTGGGTGGTGGTCAGAGCCGCCGTCTGCGTGGTCGAAAGCGCCGCCAACTGGGTTTCGGTCAGCGCGCCGATCTGGGTCGTGGTCAGCCCGGCCAGCTGGGTCGCGGTCAGCCCGCTTATCCGCGCGGCGCCAAGGGCCGCGACCTGGGTCGTGGTCAGCCCGGCCAGCTCGGTCGTGGTGAGCGCCGCGAACTGGCTTTCGGACAACCCGGCCAGCTGGGTCGCGGTCAGCCCGGCCATGGCCGAGGCGGCAAGGGACGCCACCTGGGTGGTGGAAAGCGCGGCAAGCTGGGTCGTGGTCAGCGCGGCCAGCTGGGTGGAGGTGAGCCCGCCCATCTCGGTGGCCGTCAGCTGTCCCAACCGGGTGGTGGTCAGGGACGAAAGCTGGGTCGTGGTCAACGCGCCGATCTGGGTCGTGGTCAGCGCCGCCAACTGCCGGGTGGTCAGGGAGTCCAGCTCGGTCGGCGTGAGCCCGGCCACGGCCGTGGTGGAAAGCGCCGCCACCTGCCTGGTGGACAGGGCGGCGAGCTGCTCGGCGCCGAGCGCCCGCACCGCGTCGCTGGTCAGCGCCCCGACCTGGGTGGTGGTCAAGGCCGCCGTCTGGGTGGCGGAAAGCGAGGCGATCTGGGTCGCGGTCATGGCCGCGATGGCGGTCGTGGTCAGCGCCGCCAGCTGCGCCACGTCCAGGACGTCCAGCTGGGTCGTGGTCAGGGCCGCGGCCTGGGTGGCGGTCAGACCGCCGATCTGGGTCGCGGTCAGCGAGGCCAGAAGCGTGGTGGAAAGCGAGGCGATGTCCTCGGCCGAAAGCCCCCGCACGGCGGCCACGGAGAGCGCGGTCAACTGGCTTTCCGACAGGGCGGCCAGCTGGTCGGCGGTCAGGGCCGTGATCTGGGTGGCGGAGAGGCCGCCGATCTGGGTCAGGCTCAACTGGGAGATCTGGGTCGCGGACAGCGCCTGCATCTGGGATTCGGTGAGCCCCGCGATCTGGGTCGAGGTCAGGGCCGAAAGCTGTTCCGGGCTCAACGCCGCCAGTTCGGTCGTCGTCAGGCCGCTTATGGCCGTCTCGGAGAGCGCCGCCATCTGCGTGGCGGACAGGGCGGCCAGCTGCGTCGTGGACAGGGAAGCCAGCTGGCTTCCGGTCAGGGCGGAAATCTCGGTGCCGGTCAGGGCGGCCATCTGGGTCGCCGCAAGCCCGGCCAGGGCGGTGGTGGTCAGGGCGCCGATGGCCGTTTCGGAAAGGGCCGCCACCTGTTCCGTGGAAAGCCCGGCCAACTGGGTCGAAGTCAGGGACGCCGCCTGGGAGGCCGTCAACCCGGCCATGGCCGTGGCGGTCAGGCTCCCCCACTGGGTCGCGGCCAGGGAATCAAGCTGCGTGGTGGAGAGCGCCGCCAGCTGCGCGGCAGTCAAGGCCGCCAGCTGCCTGGGCGAAAGCGCCGCGATCTCCGTTTCCGTCAGGCCGCTTATGGCCGTGGTGGAAAGCGCCGCCACCTGGCTGCCGGTCAGCCGTTCCAGCTGGGTTTCCCGCAACGCGCGCACCTGGCTCGAGGTGAGGCTGGCCATGGCGGTCGTGGTGAAGGCGTCGATCTGCGTCGTGGTCAGGGCCGCGATCTGGCGGGTGGTCAGGTCGCCGATCTGGGTCATGGAAAGCGCCCGGATCTGGCTCGTGGTCAGGGCTTCGATCTGGGTTTGCGTCAGCGAGGCGATCTGGCTGTCGCTTAACGCCGCGATCTCGGTGGAGGAAAGCGCCGCCACCTGTTCCGTGGAAAGCGAGGCCACCTGGGTGGTGGTCAGGCCGTGTATGGCCGCGGCGGAAAGCGCCGCCACCTGCTCGGTGGAAAGCGAAGCCAGCTGGTCGGCGGTCATGGCCCCGAGCTGGGTCGCGGCCAGGCCGGCCAGGGTGGTGGTCGAAAGCGCGGCCAGCTCGGTCGTGGTCAGGGACGCGATCTGGCTGGTGGTCAGGGCCGAAAACTGGGTGGACGTCAGCGCGGAAAGCTGGGTGCCGGACAGGGAGGCCATCTGCGTGGCGGACAGGGCCCTCAGCGTGGTCGTGGACAATCCCGCGATCTGCGTGGAGGAAAGCGCCGCCAGCTGCTGCGGGGACAAGGCGGCGAATTCGTCGGCCGTCAGGCCGGCCATGGCGGTCGCGCTCAGGGCGGCCAGTTGCGTTGTGGCGAGCGAGGCGATCTGGTCCGTGCCCAGGGCGGCCAGCTGCGTGGAGGACAAAGAGGCCAACTGGGTCCTGGTCAGGGCCGAAAGCTGCGTCGCGTCGAGGCCGGTAAGCGCCGAGGCGACAAACGCGCTGATCTGCGCCTCGGTCAGGGCCGCGATCTGCTTCGTGGTGAATTCGCCGAGATCGGTGCTGGAAAGCGAGGCGACCTGGGTCGTGGAAAGCGAGGCGATCTGGGTCGTGGTCAGCCTGGCGATCTGGGTCGCGTCGAGGCCGGAGACGCCGTCGCCGCTCAAGGCCGCGAGCTGGGTGGTGGAAAGCGAAGCCAGCTGGGTGGTGGTCAAGGCCGCCGCTTCGGTGGTGGTGAAGGCTGCCAGCTGGGTGGCGGTCAGGCCCCGAAGCTGGCTGGTCGCCAGCGAGGCGATCTGGGTCTCGGAAAGGCCGGCAAAGGCCTTCGTGGTCAGCGCCCCGATCTGGGTGGAGGAAAACCCCGAAAGCTGGGTGGCGGAAAAAGCGGCCATGTCCGTCGCTTCAAGGCCGCTTACGGCGTCGGCGGAAAGCGCGGCCAGTTGGGTGGAGGAAAGGGCCGCAAGCTGGGTGCTTTCCAGGGCCGCGATTTCCTCGCCGGTGAGCCCCCCGAGCTGGGTGGTGGTCAGGGCGGCCATCTGCGTGACGGCCAGCCCTTCCAGAGCGGTTTCGGAGAGCGCCGCGAACTGGGTCGGGGTCAGGGCCGCAAGCTCGGTCAGGGTCAGTTCGGATACATCCGTGCTGGTGAAGCCGGCGATCTGGGTGGCGGTCAGCGCGGCCAACTGGGATGAGGTCAGGGCCGCGACCTGGGTCCGGGTGAGGGAACTGACGCCGGTGCTGGAAAGCGACGCGATCTGGGTGGTGGTCAGGGAGGCCAGCTGCGTGTCCGTCAGCGAGGCAAGCGTGGTCGTTGTCAGCGCGTTGAGCTGGGTCGCGGCCAGCCCGCGAAGCTGGGAGGTTTCAAGCGAGGCGATCTGGGTCGCGTCGAGTCCGGTCAGGGCGCTCGTGGTCAGGGCCGCGATCTGGCTGGAGGAAAGCCCGTCAAGCTGGGTCGTGGTCAGCGCGGCGAGCTCGGTCTTGCTGAGGCCGCCGATGGCTTCGGTGGAAAGCGCCGAAAGCTGGGTGGAGGAAAGCGCCGAAAGCTGGGTCGTGGAAAGGGCCGCGATCTCCGTGGCGGTCAGCCCCGAAAGCTGGGTGGACGTCAGGGCCGCAAGCTGGGTCGCGGTCAACCCTTTCACGGCCTCTTCGGACAGGGCCGCGAGCTGGGTGGACGTCAGGGCCGCCAGTTCGGTCAGGCTCAGCTCGGACACGTCCGTGCTGGTGAGCCCGTTTACCTGGGCCAGGGAAAGCCCGGCCAACTGCCGCTCGCTCAAGGAGGCGATCTGGGTGGACGTCAGGGCGCTGACCGCCGTTGCGGTCAGTCCCCGCAGCTGGGTGCTGGTCAGGGCGGAAAGCTGCTCGCCAGTCAGGGCCCGGACTTCCGTTTCGGTCAGCGCGCCCATCTGGGTCTGGCTCAGGCCGTGTAGCTGGGTGGTGGCGAGGGAGGCGATCTGGGTCTCGGAAAGGCCGGCCAGGGCGGTTGTGGAAAGCGCGGACATCTGCCCGGCCGTCAACCCGGCCAACTGCTCCGTGGTCAGCGCGGCAAGCGCGTCGCGGCTAAGCCCGCTTATCGCGCTGGTCGCAAGCGACGCCACCTGGGTGGTGGAAAGCGCGGCCAGTTGCGACGTCTCCAGGGAATTGAGCTGGGTCGCGGTCAGGCCCTTGGCCTGCCTGGCGGTCAGCGCCGCGATCTCTTCCGTGGTCAGCCCCTGCAGGGCGTCGGTGGAAAGCGCGGACAGCTGGGTGGAGGAAAGCGACGCAAGCTCGGTCAGGGTCAGTTCGGCCACGTCCGTGCTGGTCAGCCCGCTGATCTGGGTGGGGGTCAGGGCCGAGAGCTGGGTTTCGGACAGGGCCGCCATCTGCGTCGACGTCAACACGCTCAGATTCGTGCCGCTTAAGGCCTTGGTCTGGGCCAGGGTCAGGGCCGCGAGCTGCTCCGTGGACAGCGCGGCGGCCACCGTGGTCGTAAGGCCGGCCACCTGGGTCGTGGTCAGGGCGCGCAGCTGGGTCGTGGAAAGAGCCGCGATCTGCTCCGAGGCCAGACCGTGAAGCGCCGTGGTGGTCAGGGAGGCAAGTTGGGTCGTGGTCAACGCCGCCAGTTGGGTGTCGGCCAGCGCCCGCATCTGGGTCGCGGTCAGGCCGCTTGCGGCGGTGGTCGAAAGGGCCGTGAGCTGAGTGGTGGTGAGCGAGGCGAGCTGCGTGGCGGAAAGCGCCTCGCTCTGGGTCTTGCCCAGGCCCCGCAGCTGGGTCGTGGTCAGCGCGGCCAGCTGCTCGCTCGAAAGCGCCTCAATGGCCTCCGCGCTCAGGGCGCCGATCTGGGTGGACGTGAGGGCGGAAAGCACCGTGAGGGTCAGTTCCTTCATGTCCGTGGCCGAAAGTCCGCTTATCTGGGTGGCGGAAAGGGCCGCGATCTGGGTGGACGTCAGGGTGGCGAGCTGGGTGGCGGTCAGTTCGCTTACGCCCGTGCTGCTCAGTCCCCTGATCTGCGTCACGGTCAGGGAGGCAAGCTGTTCGGCGGTCAGGTCGCCCACCGCCGTGGAGCTGATCGCCGCGAGCTGGGTGGCGGTCAACCGGGAAAACTGGGTCACGGAAAGGCTCGAAAGCTGGGTGCCGTCCAGGGCCGCGATTTGCGTGGTCTTGAGGGCCGAAATCTGCGTGGTGGCCAGCATGGCCAGTTGCGATTCAGAGAGCGAATGGATCTGGTCGGCGGTCAGGGCCGCGATCTGGGTCGTGCGAAGCGATCCCATCTGCTCGGCGGAAAGCGCCTCGAGCTGATCCTCGCCAAGGGCCCGGATGGCCGTTGTGGTAAGGCTTCGCAGCTGGGTGGAGCTCATCGCCGCCAACTGGGCGTCGGTCAGGGCGGCCGCCTGCGTGGCCGTCAGGGCCTCGATCTCCGTGGTGGACAGCGCCGCGATCTGCGTGGTCGTCAACTGCGCGATCTGGTCCTCGCCAAGCCCCTTGATGCCGGCGGCGGAAAGCCCCGCGAGCTGGGTGGTGGTCAGGGCCGCGAGCTGCTCGTCCGTGAACCCGGACACGGCCGAGGCGGTCAGGGCGGAAAGCTGCGTCGCCGAGAGCGCGGCCAGCACGGTCAGGCTCAATTCACTGATGTCGGTGCTGGTGAGGGCTCGCAGCTGGGTGGTGGTCAGGCTGGCCAGCTGGGTTGCGGTCAGCGCCTCGAGCTGCGTCGTATCGAGCTGGCTTATGGCCGCGCCGGTCAGTGCCTTGAGCTGGTTGAGGCTCAGCGACGCCAGTTGGGTTTCGTCCAGGGATTCGATGACGGTCCGCGAAAGCGACGCGATCTGCACCGTGCTCAGGCCGTCGATCTGGGTGGTGCTCATGACCTCGATTTCGGCGGCGGTCAGGCCCTTCAGTTGGACCGTGCTCATGGCGCCGAGCTGGGTGGAGCTCAGGGCGGCGAATTGCTCGGTGGACAGATTGCCGATGTCCGTGCTGCTGAGGCCCCGAATCTGGGTCGTGGTCAGCCCGGCGATCTGGGTGGTGGTCAGGGCGGCGAGCTGCGTGTCGGCCAGCGCCCCGATCTGTGCGCTGGTAAGCCCGGCCATCTGGGTGGCCGAAAGCAGGGCCACCTGCTCTTCGCTCAGCCCGGCCAGGGCGGCGGCGGTGATGTACTTGATCTGGGTCGCGGTCAGCGCCGCCAGCTGGGCCAGACTCAGTTCGCTGATGTCGGTGCTGGTCAGCGCCCTGATCTGGAGGGTGGTCAGGGCGGCCACCTGGGCGATGGACAGGACCGTGAACTGCTCGCCGCTCAGGCTGCTGATGGATGCGCCGGTGAGCCCCCGCAGCTGGGTGGTGGTGAGCGAGGCGAGTTGGGTTTCGGTCAGGGCCGTGGCGGCCGTGGTCGTCAGGGAAGCCAGCTGGGTCGGGGTCAGCACGCCGGTCTGGGTCGTGGACAGATACCGGATCTGATCCTCGGTCAGGCCGCGCAACTGCGCGCCTTGGATAACCGACAGCTGCCCGGTGGTCAGGGCCTGTATCTGGGCCGTGGACAGATACGAAATACCCGTGGCCGTCAGCCCGACGAAGGCCGTGGGGCTGATGGCGGCGATCTGGGTGGTGGACAGGGCCGCGATCTGCGTTTCGGCGAGGGAGGCAAGTTCCGCCTTCGTCAACCCGGCGATCTGGGTTTCGGTCAACGACGCGATCTGCTCCTCGCTCAAGCCCTTGATGGCCTCCGCGTTCAGGGACGCGAGCTGCGTCGACGATAACACGGCCAGGTCCTCCGGGGACAACTCGGCGATATCGGTTCTCGTCAACCCGCTGATCTGCTTTTGCGTCAGCGCCGCGAGCTGGGTTTCGCTCAAGGCCTCGAACTGCGTCATGGTCAGCACGCTGACGCACTTGCTGTTGAGGCCCTGGATCTGGGTCTCAGTCAGCGACGCCAACTGGGTTTCCGTCAAGACGGCGGCCTGGGTCGTTTGCAGGTATGCCAGCTGGGTCGCGGAGAGGCCGGCCAGCTGGGTCGTGGTCAGGGACGCCACCTGTTCCGTGGTCAGATACTTGATCTGCGCGTTGGTCAACGTCCCGATCTGGGCCTGGGACAAGGCGGCGATCTGGGTATCGGCCAGACTGGTGACGATTTCCCGCGTGAGCCACTTCAGGGACGTAAGGTCCAGGGCGGCGATATTTTCCGCCGACAGAAACGCCAGCTGGGTCGTCGTCAGGGAGGCGAGCTCGGTCATGGTCAAGGCGGCCGCCTGGCTGACGGACAGACTCGCGATCTGCTCGGTGGTGAGGCACTTGAACTGGTAGCCGGTCAGGGAGGCGATCTGCGTCGTGGAAAGCGCGGCGACCTGGGTGGTGGAGAGCGACGCGACGCACGTGGTGGAAAGGTAGGCGATCTGCTTCGGGGTCAGCGCGCCAAGCTGCGTCGCATCCAGGGCGGCGACCTGCGTCGTGGCGAGGGAGGCGATCTGGGTCGCGCGCAGGGCGGAAAGCTGCGTGGAGCTCAAGGAGGCGATCTGCGTGGGCGTGAACGCCGCGACCTGGGCCCGCGTCAGTTCGGTGATGTCGGTTTCGGTCAGCCCGGCAAGCTGCGTGGAGGTCAGGGAGGCGATTTCCGTGGTGGTGAAGGTCGACACCTGGGCCCGGCCCAGGCCGGAAAACTGCTCGGCGCTCATGAACATGATCTGGTCCACGGTCAAGGCGGCGGCCTGGGCCGCTGTCAGCCAGGACATTTCCGTCGTGGTCAGGGCCGCGACCTGGGTCGCCAGCAGCGAGGAAAAACCGGTGGCGGACAGGCTGCGAAGCGCGGTCCTGGACAGATGCGAGATTTCCTCTGCGCTGTACGAAGAGATCAGTGATACAGTCACGTTGGATTTCTCCTTGCCTTTCGTATTTCCCGACGGCGATGCGCCGCCCGACTTGCCTTGTTGCCGCCATGGCCTTGGATGCCCAAAGCCGACACGCAGGAAAATTCTTCCCTTCGAAGGTTACAATGCAAACATCAATCCATATATTGTTAAATAAAATTATATAGTTGTAACTACAGCAAAACGGTCGGGCTGCAAAAATTGCCGATTGGTAAGGTTCGCCGTGGGCGGCGGCAGAAAAAATGAAAGGAAAGGGAAGGAAACGCGTCACGACCGGATCGCGGCCAGTATCCCGTCGCCGACGCCTCCTGAAAGGGCGGTCATTTCGCGGCCGGGAGTCGCTACGGAAATATCCGGCCGGAAAAACTCAACTCGCCTCGAAAGGCAGTTCCAGGCAAAAGCGGCTGCCGACGCCGGGCGCGCTTTCCACCGTGACGCGGCCGCCATGGAGCGCGGCAAGTTCCTTTGCGATGCACAACCCCAGGCCGGCCCCGCCGAACTCCTTGCTCAAAAAGTCTTCGGCGATAACGAAGCTGCGGAAAATATTGGCCAGTTTGTCCTGGGCGATCCCCACCCCCGTGTCGTGCACGCAAAAACGCAGCCATCTGCGCCAGGGCGTGCGCTCCTCGGGGAATGCCCGGACGTCCGCCGGCGGGTCCATGGGGCCCGCGGCCAGGACCACCCCGCCCCGGGGGGTGAATTTGACCGCGTTTTCCAAGAGATTGACCAACGCCTGGACCAGCGCGGCCCGGTCGCCGACCACGAGCCGGGGCATGTCCGTGGCCATGTCCGCCCGGAACGAAAGCCCCTTGGCCGCGGCCTTGCGGGAGAACGCCGCCGTCAGCGCCTCCAGGGTTTCGGACAGGTCGTAGGGCGCCGGCGCGAGGACCATGCCGCCGGCATCCAGGCGGGAGAGTTCCATAAGGGAGGTCAGAAGCGCCAAAAGGCGGTTGGCGGACCCTCTGAGATAGTCGGCGAATTCCCGCTGCTGGGCGTCGAGCCCGCTTTCGGCCAGGAGTTCGATCATGCCGTGGATGCCGTTAAGCGGCGTGCGCAGTTCATGGCTCATGTTGGCCAAAAACGCGGTCTTGGCACGGTTGGCCGCTTCCGCCTCCTCCTTGGCCCGCAACAATTCGGCCGTGCGCGCCGCGACCATGCCCTCGAGCACCCGCTGCTGTCGGTGGAGTCGCAGGTGGGTCCTGACCCGGGCCGCGACCACCGAGGGCTTGAACGGCTTGGTGATGTAGTCCACGGCCCCCAGGCGCAACCCCCGCTCCTCGTCCTCGCCGGCGCTCAAGGCCGTCACGAAGATCACGGGCGTATCCCCGCGCCGGGTATCCTCCTTGAGGCGTCGGCAGACCTCGTAGCCGTCGAGGTCGGGCATCATGACATCGAGCAGGATGAGATCCACGACCAGGGAAGAGGCGAGCAGCTCCAAGGCGTCGAGCCCGCCAAGCGAGATGCTCACATCGTATTCTTCGCGCAGGATCTCGTTTAACATCATGAGGTTGTATTCCTCGTCATCCACCACCAAAATCCGAAAACGCGACTCTGACATGAAACAACTCCTTACAGGGGAACATCCGGGGCCAGGGCCTGGCGTTCCGCGTCGCAGTCGGCATGGGCGCGGGCGATTTCACGAATCCGATCTTCCTGGTCGAGGAAAATAGCGACAATGGCCGGGTCGAAATGGGTTCCCCCGCCCCCCGCGATGATTTCCAGCGCCTTCGCATGGGGTATCGGGTCCTTGTAAACACGCTTGCTGATAAGCGCGTCATAGACGTCCACCACAGCCATGACGCGCCCGGGGATGGGGATGGCCTCGGCGGCCAGCCCCTCGGGATAACCGGTCCCGTCCCAGTGTTCGTGGTGGGTGTAGGCGATGTCGCGGGCCTGGCGCAGAAACGAATCGTGACCCAGAAATTTTTCGGCCCGGGCCAGGATATCGCGGCCGTGCACCGTATGCAGCTTCATAATTTCGAATTCCTCGGGCGTGAGCTTGCCGGGCTTGAGCAGGATGTTGTCGGGAGTGGCCACCTTGCCCACGTCGTGCAGCGGAATGGACTTGTAGAGGACGTCGATGGACGTGGCGCGGAAGAAATCGGCATAGGCGGGCAACAGTTCCATCTTCCTGGCCAAAAGCCGGGCCACGCGCTGGGTGCGCTGAAAGTGGCCGGCCAGTTCGTTGTCCCGCGATTCGGCCAGGGCGGCCAGACTCAGGATGGCCACGTCCTGGGTGCGCACCACCTCCCTGGTCCGCCGCCGCACTTCCCGCTCCAGGCCGTCCTGATACGCTTTGAGGCGCAGGTGGGTGCGCACCCGGGCCAGCACCACGGGGGGGCGCACCGGCTTGGTGATGAAGTCCACGGCCCCGAGTTCCAGGCCCCGGGTCTCGTCGCGGACGTCGTCGAGGGTGGTCACGAACAGCACAGGGATACGCCGCGTGATGTCCATGGCCTTGAGCCGGCGGCAGACCTCGTACCCGTCCATGCCCGGCATGAGGACGTCGAGCAGGATGCAGTCCGGCCGAGGCACGTTCGTGGCGACCTCCAGGGCCTCGGGACCGTTCCGCGCCGCCAGCACGGTGAATTCCGGCGCGAGGATCTCCCGCAGGATGAAGATGTTGTCCGGGGTGTCGTCGACCACGAGAACACTTTTTTTCTCACTCATGCGATACACCCGGAGCGCGCAGCGACACGCGCAATTCCTCGCCCAGGCGTCTGGCTTCGCGGAAATCGAACTGGCGCAGGGCCACGCCCAAGGCGGCGGCCTCGTCCGGGGCAAGCCCGCCCAGGACGCCGGCCAAGCGTTCGTAGGTGGCCAGGGCCTGGGTGTCGTTGCGGGCCAGAAGCCCCAGAAGCGCGTCCAGTCCCGACGCGACATCCGTGGGGCGCGGGTCCGGCCCCTCCCCTGTCGGGCGCTCCGCGCCGACCGGGGCGGCCAGTATTTGCTCGATGCGCGCGTTGACCGCCGTCAAGGCGCGCTGGCACCGCTCGCCGGCGTCCCGGCAATCCGCCAGAGGGCTGCGCAGGCAGTCCTCCAGCTCCTGGGCGGCGGCATAGAGGGCCTTGGCCCCGATGTTGCCGGCCACGCCTTTGAGGCTATGGGCCTCCCGGCGCGCTTCCGAGAGTTGCCCGTCGACCGGCCCTTTTTGCACAGCTCCCGAGATTTCGCTGAATTTCTTCGTAAATTGCCGCAGCAGCCGGCGATAGAGCGCTTCGTTGCCGCGCACCCGCGACAAGCCCAGACGCGTATCGAGCAGAACAGCCGCATCCTCCGGCCCGTCCGGCGGGGGCGCGGCCACGGCGGACGACGGACCGCTCCCGGCCGTGTCTCCGCCCGGGGCCATCCAGCGGGCCAGGACTGCGTACAGCTCCCGGGGATCGACCGGCTTGCCGATATGGTCGTTCATGCCCGCCGCCAGGGAGGCCTCACGATCCCGCGCCAGGGCGTGGGCGGTCATGGCGATGACCGGCAGGTCGGCGAAGGCCGGGTCGGACCGGATGCGGCGGGCGGTTTCCAGACCGTCCATCACCGGCATCTGCACGTCCATGAGCACCGCCGCATAGCGTTCGCGGGCAAGCAGACGCAGGGCATGTTCCCCGTCGCCGGCCACGTCGACGGAGAGCCCGGCCTGTTCGAGCAGTTCGCGCGCCACCTGCTGGTTGATGGCATTGTCCTCCACCACGAGCACCCGCCGGCCGCGCAGGACCTCGGGTAGCGGCTCCCGCTCCCCCGCCGCCCCTCCGGTCTTGAGCATATCCGCCGGGCCGACGGTCATGGCGATGGTGTCGAAAAGCACGGAACGCCCCACGGGCTTGAGCAGAAAACCGTCCACGCCGGCGTTTTCCGCGTTGTGCCGGATCTCCTCCCGCCCGTAGGCCGTCACGATAATGACCGCCGGCGGCCTGGGCAGCGCCAGGGCCCGGATGCGCCGGGCGCACTCCATGCCGTCCATGCCGGGCATCTTCCAGTCGAGCAGCACGATGCGGACATCCGATTCCGCCCCCTCGAGCAGGCGCAGGGCTTCCTCGCCGCCCGTCGCCGTGGTCACGGAAAAACGCATGGACCGCAGCATGTCGGCGAGAATGCGGAGCGAAGTGGGGTTGTCGTCCACCACCATGATCCCCATGCCGGCCAGGGCGGCGGCGTCGGACTGGAACGGTTTGGCCCGGACCTCGGAGAGCGGCAGGTCGAGGCTGAAGAAAAATTCGCTACCCTCCCCGGGCACGCTTCGCACCTCGAGGTCGCCGCCCATGAGCGCCACCAGCCGCTGGCTGATGCTGAGCCCCAGGCCCGTGCCGCCGTAGCGGCGCGAAATCGATTCGTCGGCCTGGGAAAACGGACGGAACAGGCCTTCCTGCTGTTCCGCCGTAAGCCCTACCCCCGTGTCGCGCACGGCAAAGCGCAGCCGCGCGTTTTGGGAGGTGGAGGGCTGCCGCCGCACCTCCAGAAGCACCTCCCCGGATTCGGTGAACTTGACGGCGTTGCCGACGAGGTTGAGCAACACCTGTCCCAGGCGCAACGGATCGCCCACCAGACCGAAGGGGACGTCGTCCTCCACGGACAGCAGGAATTCGAGCTGCTTTTCCGCCGCCCCGAGGCTCATGATGTTGACCACGTCGCCGAGCACGGTTTCGAGGTCAAAGGGAATGCGTTCTATGGTCAGGCCGCCGGCCTCGATCTTGGAAAAATCCAGGATGTCGTTGATGACCCGCAACAAGGTGTCGGCGGAGGAACGGATCTTGGCGAGATAATCCTCCTGCTTGGGCGTAAGCCTGGTTTTGAGCAGCAAATGGCTCATGCCGATGACGGCATTGAGCGGCGTGCGTATCTCGTGGCTCATGCGGGCCAGAAACTCGCTTTTGGCCTTGTCGGCGGCCTTGGCCAGTTCGGCGAGGCGGATCGACTCGTCAAGGGAGTCGCGCAGCTTGGCGTTGGCCTCCCGCAACTGCTCGCCCTGGCGTCGCAGGGCGGTCAGCATGCCTGTCATGCGCCCGACCGTCGGACGGAAAACGAGCAGGTATTCCAGAAAAAGCACGAGCAGGCCGCAGCCCAGAACCACCAGCTCCAGGCGTTGCAGGAACCGGATGCGCTGGGAGGCTTCCGCGTCGAAGCGGAAGGTGATGGTGTCCATGAGCGAGAGGAAATACGGCTCGTCGGCCAACATGGAGGCGGCCGTCTCCCGCGCGCGTTGCGGCGTGAGCCCATGAGCCTCGGCGGCCCGCAGCAACCCTTCGGCGGCGGCCACCATGCGCTCGTGGTACGGGGTGATCTGCCGAAACAAGGCTTGGATGACGGCGGAATTCTCCCTGGCCGGAAGCCCCAGCCGCGCATCGCCGTACTGCAGGCCCGCCTGGGCCGTCGTCCATTCCTCCACGGCTTGGCGCAACTGGGCGACGTACTGGTCGTTAGTCCCGTCCCCATCGGGCAGGCCCATGGCCAGGACGCATTTCGTGATGCGCTGGCTCAGCATGCGCTGCCGCCCGGACAGGTTGATGATCCGGGAATCGCTTTGCTCCAGGCTGATGGCATGCTGCAACAGCAAAGAGGAAGCGATGAGGGTCAGGGCGACAAATCCCAGGGCCAGGGCGTAAATCCATTTGATGCGGTGGAGCTTGTCTTCTGTAATGGCGGGCATGGCCCCTCCCGGAAGTCCTCGCGACGGCGCGCGTCCCGCCTCCGCCCCGATACGGGCCACGGGATATCCACGACGCACCCGCGCCGACGGGCTACGACCAACAGATACTATGCTTCATTTTTTTGCTCACAACCATACACCGGTTTTCGAATTGCGCAACGCTAGGACGCGTCGCCCCGTTCCTTTGCCTCCAGCCGGTCCCGCAGCCTGTCGGCGTCGGTCCGGGCGGCCTTGAAATCGAGCTTGCGCAAATCCTCGGACAAGGCGGCGGCCGTGTCGGGGTCGATGCGGCGGGCTTCGGGCGCCAAGGCGGCAAACACATCCAGGGCCTTGGTGTCGCTATGGGCCAGGGCGTCGCGCAACTCCCCGACCAGATCACGCAAGGCGTCCCGGGACAACGGTTCGTCGTTCGCCTCCAAAACGTCCTGCGGCGGCTTCGTGTCGAGGTACTCGGCGATTTCTCCCACCGTCGCGGCGAGTTCCCTGTCGAGCCCCTCGATCAGGTCGGCGCATTGCTCGGGCCTGTCCCGCACGCAGGCCTCGACGTCCGCGGCGACGGCATAAAGCGCCATGGCCCCGATATTGCCGGCAACGCCCTTGAGGGTATGGGCCTCCCGGCGCGCCACGGCCGTATCCCCCGCCTGCAGGCGCTCGCTGATCGCGGCGGCGATGCCGCTGCATTTCTCCGGAAATTCCCCAAGGAGCTTGCGGTACAGGCGTTCGTTGGACCGCACGCGCGAAAGCCCCAGGCGCGCGTCGAGGCGGGGCCGTTCGTCCGCGTTCGCCGGCAACGGCGCTTCCGGAGCCGGCCGCGCCGGCTCCGCCCCGGCGGCATCGCCCGCCGGGAGCAGCCAGCGGGCCAGGGTGGCATAGAGTTCCGCCGGATCGATGGGCTTGCCGATATGGTCGTTCATGCCCGCGTCCAGGGTCTTGCGGCGATCCTGGTCCATGGCGTGGGCGGTCATGGCGATGATCGGCAGGGTCGCATGGGCGGGGTTGGCGCGGATACGGCGGGTGGCTTCCAACCCGTCCATCACCGGCATCTGCACGTCCATGAGCACGGCCGCGTAAGCGCCGGCCTCCACCATGGCCACGGCCCGCTCCCCGTCCTCGGCCACCGCGACCTCCAGGCCGCCCCCTTCGAGCAGCTCCCGCGCCACCTGCTGGTTGATCTCGTTGTCCTCCACCAAAAGAATCCGCGCCCCACGCGCGGCCGCCAGCCGTTCGGCCCCGTCCGCCGAGGCGTCGAACGGCCGTACGCGACAGGGGCCGTCACGGGCGGCGACCCCGACCACGGCGGCCAGGGTGTTGAACAGCACGGAACGGCCCACGGGCTTGAGCAAAAAGGCGTCGACGCCGACGTTCTCGGCCTCGCGCCGCACCTCCTCGCGCCCGAAGGCTGTCACCATGACGATGGCCGGCCGGCGCGGCAGCGACATGGCCCGGATGTGCCTGGCGCAGGCGGTGCCGTCCATGCCAGGCATCTTCCAGTCGAGCAGGACCACCCGGATGTTCTGGTCTTCGCGCGCAAGCGCGCGC
Source organism: Solidesulfovibrio fructosivorans JJ] (assembly GCF_000179555.1). NCBI lineage: Bacteria > Pseudomonadati > Thermodesulfobacteriota > Desulfovibrionia > Desulfovibrionales > Desulfovibrionaceae > Solidesulfovibrio > Solidesulfovibrio fructosivorans. The sequence continues at coordinate 62,519 of NZ_AECZ01000005.1, read as the reverse complement.
AACGCTTCCTCGCCGCTTCCCGCCGTGGTCACGCTGAAACGCAGCGAAAGCAGGATATCGCTGAAGATCTGGCGCGAACTGGCGTTGTCGTCCACAACGAGCACGTGCATTCCGGCCAGGGCCTCGTCGTTGTCCGTGCACCCCGTTTTTCCTTCCTGGGACACCGGCAAGGTGAGGCTGAAATAAAACTCGCTGCCCTGGCCGGAAACGCTCTCCACGGCCAGGTTGCCGCCCATGAGTTCGACCAGCCGGTGGCAGATGCTGAGTCCCAGCCCCGTGCCGCCGTACCGGCGCGAAATCGAACCGTCCGCCTGGGCAAACGGGCGAAACAGGTTATGTTTCTGCTCCGGCGTCATGCCGATGCCCGTGTCGCGCACGGCAAAACGCAAGCGCGCCGCATCGGCCACCGCCTTCTCCAGGCGCACCTCCACGAGGACTTCGCCGGAGTCGGTGAACTTGACGGCGTTGCCGACGAGGTTGAGCAGCACCTGGCCCAGGCGCAACGGGTCGCCGACCAGCCAGGACGGCACGTCGTCGCCCACGGACAGCAGGAATTCGAGCTGCTTTTCGGCGGCCCCCGGGCCCATGATGTCGACGACGTTGCCGAGCACGGCGTCGAGGTCGAAGGGGATGCGCTCGATGACGAACCGCCCGGCCTCGATCTTGGAATAATCCAGGATGTCGTTGATGACGGCGAGCAGGGTGTCGGCGGAGGAGCGGATTTTGGTCAGGTAGTCCTCCTGCCTGGGCGTCAGCTCGGTTTTGAGCGCCAAGTGGCTCATGCCGATGACGGCGTTGAGCGGCGTGCGGATTTCGTGGCTCATGCGGGCCAGGAATTCGCTTTTGGCCTGGTTGGCCCGCACCGCCTCCTGCCGGGCCGCATCGAGGAGGCACTGGGCGTTTTTGCGTTCGGTGATGTCCCGGGCCACGCCCCTGCGGCCGAGCGCCTCGCCCTCGGGCGTGCGTCTGGGCACGCAGCTGACCTCGAGCGCCTTCCCGCCGCCCTCCCCCGCACCGGGAAGCGTCGCCTCCCAGGTCTCGGGCGTGTCCTCCGGGGCGTCGCCGGCGGGAGGAATGAACTGCGCCATTTTCTTGCCCACGAGCGCATTCGGGGGCTCGCCGAAAAGTTCGGCCGCGCGCGGACTGGCGTAGGTGACCACGCCGTCCATATCCGTTTCCCAGATCAGATCGGGCGAAGTTTCGACCAGGCCGCGAAAACGCGCCTCGCTGACGGCGAGGGCCTGCGCGGCGTCCTGCCGCTCCAGCATGCGGCTGGCGTGCAGATAGGCCCCGATGACGGCCAAAAGCAGCACCAGCGCCGAGGCGCTGGCGTACAGGGGCCACTGCCTCCAGCGGACCTGGGCCAGAACGGCGTTCGGCGTCAGGGACACCACTTTCCAGGTCTGCCGGTATTGCTCGGGCACCTCGCCACGATGGACATCGGAACCCGGCAGCCTGTCCGGCGTGAGCACGATGGTGGCGAAGGTGTAAAGGCCGTCCGGTCCCAATACCTGGCCCGAGGGCGTGGCATTGATGACGCGCCACAGTTCGGGGTGGCTGGCCTCGAAGGTGTGGGCGACGCGTTCCGGAAACATGAAGGCCCAGTCGTTTTCCCCGCCGCCGTGCAGCCAGTAACCGTCCTGGTTGAGCAGCATCACGGTCTGCCCGGCGAATTCCAGTCGGTTGTGCAGTTTTTTGAGCAGCACGTCGCCCAGGTAATTGAGAACCAACACAGCATCCACTTCGCCTTTGGCATTGCGAAGCGGCGCGGCGAGCCGCAACATGGGCTTGTACGGCAACTCCAGTTTTCCGAATTCCATATTCAGATCGAGGGGAGACGTATAGATCTTGCCTAGGGAGAGATCGACGGAATTCTTGAAATAGAACCGGTCGGATTTTATTTGAAGTTCGTTGCCAGGAACGATCCACGGTTGTCCATCCTTGTTGTTGATGCGCAGTATCTCCTGACCTTCCTTGGTGAGCAGACGCAATTGATCGTATTGCGGATTGTCCTTGGCAAAAAGCAGATAAGACGCTTTGACTTCATTGAGCGTTTCAACATCAGGTTTCTCCAAGAAATGGACAACCGTCCTCCTATGCATCAGCTCATAAAAATCCTTGAAAAGCGTCCCCATCTCGTAGGAAACTATATCAGCTATATATTTCAGTTTTATTTGTTCAACTTGTTTGAACAGCTTCTCCCTATTCGACATGTCAATATAGATCACGAAAGAGAGAATAGCGACAGCCACTGTTGAGAGTGGAAGAAATCGCATTAAAAACGGCTTCACGACATCTCTGGAAAATTTCATGCGGTCCCCCTGGCTCGACGGGATCCGGCGGCCGGAAACGCACGCTTCCCGGCCCGCGGCATGTCCGATGCTCCGCACCGGAGGAAATACCCATTTTTCAAATATAGGATATTTGTAACCAACCCACAACACATTCCGGAAATCACGCGCCCCCCAGGCCACGGCCACGGCCACGGCCACGGTACGGGAAGCGGCGCCAGCCCATCACGGACGATACATGCGGGCGGACGCGGGGGCGAAGCGGCAAGCCCGCCGACCTTACCTTTCCACCGCTTTTTTGGTAGGCTGCCTTACGGATTTCTCCGGCGTCGGGCGGCTCCCGTTTGGGAGCGGACAGAAAATGCGCCGGACAGGCCGGAGCGAATCGCCAGGAACATGCCTATGGAACGCACCGTCTATCCCCCCCTGTCCCAAAACCACATGGACAGCATCACGTCGCAATGGCGGCGCTTCCAGGCCGGCGATCCGGTCGACGCGAAAATGGTGCGGCCCATGATCCACGCCTCGTGGCGACGCTGCCGGGACCGGCGTCTTCCGGCCGGGGACATGCCGCTTTGCCCCATCGACGCCATGTCCCTGACGCTTGCCTCGGCCCGAAACCGCGACCTGGTGGAAAGCGCCAAACACCTCATGGACAAGCTCGTGCTGTCCATCCACATGTCCAAAAGCGTGGTGACCCTGGTCGACACCGAGGGGCTGGTGCTGCACGCCTCGGCCACGAGCCAGGACCTGGAGAACGTGCCTTACGGCGTGCCGGGACGGCGCTGCGACGAGGAAACCATCGGCACCAACGGCATGGGCCTTTGCATCATCGAAAAACGCCCCGTCCACGTCATCGCCTCGGAGCATTACAACGCCTCGCTGCATTACCTGAGCTGCGCCGCCGCGCCCATCCGGGGCGTTGCCGGGGAGCTTGTCGGCGCGCTGAACCTGGCCATCAACACCGAGAACTTCCACCAGCACACCCTGGGGCTGGTGGAAGCCGCCGCCCACGCCATTGAGGAGCACCTGCGGCTGCGAAGCCTGGTGCGCAACCAGAAGGTCATCCTGGAGCTGCTCGACGACGGCGTCATCGTGCTCGGCAGCGACGGGACCATCGCCAGCGTCAACCGGCAGGCCTGCGACATGCTCGGCCTGGACGACAGCCGGGCGGCCGGCGGCAACATCCGCGACTATCTGGCCGACGGCGCGGTCCTGGACTCCATCCTGACCTGCCGCACGCCCTTCTACGACCGGGAAATCACCTTCCAACTCAAGGAAGGCCGGCTGTCCTGCGCCCTTTCCTGCGCCCCCTTCGGCGATTTCGGCGTGATCCTGACCCTGCGCGAGGCCCGGCGCATGCGCAAATATGCCGCCCGGGTGGCCGGGGCCAAGGCGGTCTATACGTTCGAAAACATCGTGGGCAACGCCGCGCCCCTGCACGAGGCCCTACGCCTGGCCAGGGTCGCGTCCCAGAGCGAGGCCACGACGCTTTTGCTCGGCGAATCCGGCACCGGCAAGGAACTCTTCGCCCAGGCCATCCACAACGCCAGCAGCCGGCGCAAAGGTCCCTTCGTGGTGGTCAACTGCGGCGCGCTGCCGCGAAACCTGGTGCAAAGCGAGCTGTTCGGCTACGTGGCCGGGGCGTTTTCCGGGGCGCTCAAGGAAGGCAGCCCCGGCAAGTTCGAGCTGGCCGACGGCGGCACGCTCTTTCTCGACGAGATCGGGGAAATGCCGCTCGAAGCCCAGGTGAGCCTCTTGCGCCTGCTCCAGGAAAGCGAGGTCACCCGCCTTGGCGGCAAGCAGGCCAAGCGCATCGACGTGCGCATCATCGCCGCCACCAACAAGGACCTGCCCACGGCCGTGCGCGACAAGGCCTTTCGCGGCGACCTCTATTACCGCCTCAACGTGCTGACCATAAGCATCCCCCCGCTGCGCCAGCGCCCGGGAGACGCGGCGCTTCTGACCCGGGTGTTTCTGGAAAAATTCGCCGCGACGCTGGGCAAAAACCACATCCGGATTTCCCGGGAAGCCCTGGACGCCCTGGAAGCCTACCCCTGGCCGGGCAATGTCCGGGAGCTCGAAAACTGCATCGAGCGGCTGGTCAATATCGCCCCAAGCGACTGCATCGACATCGCCGACCTGCCCCAGAACATCTGGGCCGACATGGCCCGCGGGCCGCGCGGCAAATCCGGCGAAGCCTCCATGTCCTTGAAGCGCATGCAAAAGGCCCTGATCCTCGAGACCCTGCGCGAAACCGGAGGCAACTTCCGCCGCACCTCCTCCATCCTCAACATCTCCCGCACCACGCTCTACACCAAGCTCAAGCAGTACGGCATCGCGGCGGACACCTTTCGGGCGTCCTAAGGGAGGGGAAGAGGAATGCCTCCGGCGGCCAGAGGGAAACTTTTTGAAAAACGTTTCCCGGTGGCCACCCCCTTCAAAAACTTTCAATAGGGGGAAGCCGATATGGCGTGGAAGGCTTTTTCATCAGGAATGCAAGAAGCCGGTTCTTGTCTCTTTGGAGCGTGGCGGCCGAGTTCGTCCTGAACCAGTGACGGGATTGCTCCCCAGGCAAGAAGCAAAGGTGGGGCGAGCCCGCACCACAAAGAGTGTTCCCGGGCATGAGGCGTATGACCTGGGCCGGCGGGGGGCGAAGCGGCCGCGTGCGGCGCATATTTGAAGAATACGCCTTCGCGCCCGCTTCGCCCCCCGCCGGCCTTTCTACCTCCTCCTCGCCGGATCAACTCCAACACCTCTCCAGGCATCCAATCCTTTGATCAGCCCGTCCGGTGTCCAGCGCAAAGACATGTCAAGCTGACATGTCCAGTTTTCGAACATGACGCTACGCTCCGGAGCTCTCCATGAAAAGAGATCTAAGTGAAATATAAAGAAAAACCTGGAGCGCAGTCTTGCGACCGAAGCTGGTCCGCCTTTTGCTGTCAAAGCGTGACTGGAAGGAAGGATGTCGCGCACGCGCCTGACGCGGCTTTTCGCTGCGATGCACTCTCCGTTGCGACGTAAGCGGATGGGTAAACGCGAGCATCACAACTGAAAAGCGCCGGTGCCGCCGGAACGTGACAGCCGTATACAAACGCTTCGTCTCTGGGGAAAGGGGTCATCACGACGGAGACGAACGCGGCCTTGCAGCAACGAAACTGATAACCACCAACTTCGGAGGACGTCATGGCAGTTCAGGAACAAGTCTACGGTTTCTTCATCCCCAGCGTGACGTTGATCGGCATTGGCGCAGCCAAGCAGATTCCCGACAAGATCAAGGCCCTCGGCGGCAGTAAGCCGCTTCTGGTCACGGACAAGGGCGTCGTGGCCGCCGGCATCTGCAAGCAGGTGACCGACCTTCTCGACGCCGCGTCCATGCCCTACGTCATTTATGACGAGACCGTGCCCAACCCCACGGATAAAAACGTCGCCGACGGCGTCGACATCTACAAGAAAAACGGCTGCGACAGCCTCATCACCCTGGGCGGCGGCTCGTCCCACGACTGCGGCAAGGGCATTGGGCTTCTCATCTCCAACGGCGGCAAGATCCACGACTACGAGGGCATCGACAAGGCCACCAAGCCGCTGATGCCCTACCTGGCCGTCAACACCACCGCCGGCACGGGGTCGGAAATGACCCGGTTCGCGGTCATCACCGACACGTCGCGCCACGTGAAGATGGCCATCGCCGATTGGCGCATCACCGCCGGCATCGCCATCGACGACCCGGTGCTCATGGTGGGCATGCCCCCGGCCCTGACAGCCGCCACGGGCATGGACGCCCTGACCCACTCGGTGGAAGCCTATGTCTCCACCATCGCCAATCCCATGACCGACGCCTGCGCCGTGGAGTCGATCAAGCTGGTCTTCAAGTACCTGCGCAAGGCCGTGGCCAACGGCCAGGACCTGGAAGCCCGCGAAGGCATGTGCTTCGCCCAGTACCTCGGCGGCATGGCGTTTAACAACGCGAGCCTCGGCTACGTCCACGCCATGGCCCACCAGCTCGGCGGCTTCTACAACCTGCCCCACGGCGAATGCAACGCGCTGCTCCTGCCCCATGTGGAGCAGTTCAACCTGATCGCCAAGGTCGAGAAGTTCGCCGAGATGGCGCGCATCATGGGCGAGAACACCGACGGCATGTCCCCGCGCGACGCGGCCGAACTGTGCCTCAAGGCCATCCGCCAGCTGTCGACCGACGTCGGCATCCCGGCCACCCTGGTCGATCTCGGCAAGCGCTACGGCAAGGACGTCAAGGCCAGCGACATCCCGACCATGACCGCCAATGCCCAGAAGGACATCTGCAAGTTCACCAATCCGCGTTGCGCCACGGACAAGGACGTGGCCGCCATTTACACCGGCGCGCTGTAAAAGCCTCCTTTCCGGCGGATTCCGGCGGCCCAACGCCCGGAATCCGCCGGCCACCGCAATGGCCGGCTTTCCGGCCATGCTTTCGACAAAGGGTCCGTCAAAGCGGCAGGCAGCGGACCGCCATGGCGCCAACCAAGGGGAGATTCTTGCCAGAACCCGGACGGGCCCTTTGTCCGGAGCATGCCCCTCCCTCCCCCGCATACGCCCCATCCCCCGCCAAAACAAAAGGCCGGGAGGACCATGTCCTCCCGGCCTTTTCGCGACAGCCCGGCGGGCCTCGCGCCTAACTGGTTATCGACGTGGATTTCCTGCCCGCGAAGAGGTTGGAGATGACCACAAAGAACAGCGGGATAAAAACGAGGTCGATGAACGTGGCGGAAATCATGCCGCCGCACACCGCGGTGCCGATGGCGTTCATGGCCCCGGCTCCGGCCCCGTTGGCCAGCGCCAGGGGCAACACGCCGAAGAAGAAGGCCAGGGAGGTCATCATCACCGGGCGAAACCGCACCTTGACCGCGCCGAGTGTCGCCCGGACGAGCCCTTCGCCGTGCCCCATGCGTTCCTTGATGAACTGGATGATGAGGATGGCGTTCTTGGTGGACAGGCCCAGGGTGGTGAGAAAGCCGATCTGGAAATACACGTCGTTGGGGAGGCCCCGCATCGACGTGGCCACGATGGCGCCGAGGACGCCGAGCGGCAGCATGAGCATGTTGACGATGGGGATGGTCCAGCTCTCGTAGAGGGCGGCCACGCACAGGAAGATCACGAAGATGGAAAAGGCGTAGAGAATGGGGCCCTGGGCCGTGGCCATGCGTTCCTGATAGGACAGCCCGGTCCAGTCGAAACCGATGCCCTGGGGCAGCTTGGAGGCGAAGGACTCCATGAGGGCCATGGCCTCGCCGGTGCTGTGCCCGGGGGCGGGCTCGCCCCAGAGGTTGATGGACGGGAAGGCGTTGTAGCGTTCGAGCTTGGGCGAACCGATGGCCCAGCGGCCCTTGGCGAAGGCCGAGACCGGGACCATCTTGCCGGCGGTGTTGCGCACGTAGAGCTTGTTGAGGTCCCTGGGCAGCATGCGAAACGGCGCGTCGGCCTGGACGTAGACCTGCTTGACCCGGCCGCCCTGGATGAAGTTGTTGACGTAGGAGCTGCCGAAAGCCGCGGCGATGGTCGTGTGGATGGAGTCGATGGGCACGCCGAGCGCCCCGGCCTTGTCCCAATCCACGTCCAGGTAGTATTCCGGCACATCCTCCATGCCGTTCGGGCGCACGCGCACCAGACGCGGATCATGCCGGGCCATGCCCAGGAGCTGGTTGCGCGCGGCCATGAGCTTGTCGTGGCCGAGCCCCCCGCGATCCTGCAATTCGAAGTCGAAGCCGGTGGCCATGCCGAGTTCCACCACCGGCGGCGGCGGAAACGCAAAGACCTGGGCTCCCTTGATCTGGGAGAACTCCCGCATGGCCCGGGCGGCGATGGCCTTGACCTTGAGATTGTCCCCCGGCCGCTTGTCCCAATCCTTGAGCTTGACGAACCCCAGGGCCATGTTCTGGCCCTGGCCGCCGAAACTGACGCCCGAGATGTCCATGAAGGATTCCACGGCGTCCTTTTCCTTTTCCAGGAAATAGTTCCTGACCTTCTGCATGACGGCCTGGGTCTGCTCCAGGGTGCTGGTGCCCGGGGGCAGCGTGGCCTGGACGGTCAAAATGCCCTGGTCCTCGTCCGGAATGTACGAGGTGGGCATGCGGTGGAACAAATAGCCGACCAGGACCACGATGGCGCAGTAAAGGACGAGGTAGCGTGTGGCCTTGGCGAAGGAATGGCCCACCAGGCTGACATAGGCGGCCCGGACCTTGAAGAACACCGCGTCGAACCAGCGGAAAAAGGGTCGCAGGAAAAAGACCACGGTCTCCGACGATTCATGTCCCTTGGCCACGGGTTTGAGAAAGGTCGCGCAAAGGACCGGCGTCAGGATCAAGGCCACCAGCACCGACAGCAGCATGGAGGCGATGATGGTGATGGAGAACTGGCGGTAGAGCACGCCCGTGGAGCCCTGGAAAAAGGCCATGGGGCCAAAGACCGCCGAGAGCACCAGGCCGATGCCGATAAGCGCGCTGGTGATCTCGTCCATGGACTTGGCCGTGGCCTCCCGAGGGGAAATCCCCTCCTCGGACATGATGCGCTCCACGTTTTCCACGACCACGATGGCGTCGTCCACGAGCAGGCCGATGGCCAGGACCATGGCGAACATGGTCAGCATGTTGATGGAGTAGCCGCAGAAGTTGAGCACCGCGAAGGTGCCCATGAGCACCACCGGTACGGCGATGGTCGGGATGAGCGTGGCCCGGATGTTGCCCATGAAAAGGAACATGATCAGAAACACCAGCACCACGGCCTCGAACAGCGTCTTGACCACCTCGTGGATGGCCACTTTCGTGAACGGCGTGGTGTCGTAGGGATAGACCACCTTCATGCCGTGGGGGAAATAGCGGCTCATTTCCTCCATCTTGTCCTTGATGGCCTGGGCCGTGGACAAGGCGTTGGCCCCGGACGCCTGCCGGATGGCCATGGCGGCCGCGGGCCTGCCGTTGTGATAGGCCACCACGTCGGAGCGCTCGGAGCCCAGTTCCGTGCGGCCCACGTCCTTGATGCGCACCATGGAGCCGTCCTGGTTGATCCGCAGCGGAATGTCGGCGAACTGCTGGGGCGTCTGGAGCAGGTGCTGCACGATGATGGGGGAATTGAGGTGCTGGCCCGGCACGGCCGGCGCCCCGCCGAACTGGCCGGCGGAGACCTCGACGTTGTAGGCTTTGAGCGCCGAGATGACGTCCCCCATGGTCAGGTTGAAGCTGTGGAGCTTGTCCGGGTCGAGCCAGACGCGCATGGCGTACTGGGTGCCGAAGTTTTCCACCTCGCCGACCCCGGGCACCCGGGACAGCACCTTTTCCAGGGTGGACTGGGCGTAGTCGCGCAGGTCCTCGCCGCCCATGCTGCCGTCCTCGGAGATGAGCCCGACGACGATGAGGTAGTTGCGGGTGGATTTGCTGACCTTGACGCCCGACTGCTGCACCGTCTCGGGCAGGCTGGCCATGGCGAGCTGCAGCTTGTTTTGCACCTTGGACCAGGCGATGTCCGGGTCGGTGCCCGGGGTGAAGGTCATCTCCACCCGGGCCTCGCCCGAGGATGAACTGGAACCGGACAGGTACAACATGCCGTCGAGGCCGGTCATCTTCTGCTCGATGATCTGGGTGACGGTATTTTCCACCGTCTCGGCCGACGCGCCGGGATAATAGGCCGTGATCGAAATCGACGGCGGCGCGATGGGCGGATACTGGGCGATGGGCATGCTGTAGATGGAAAGCCCGCCCAGAGAGAGCAAAATGATGGCGATGACCCAGGCGAAAACGGGTCTATCCAGAAAGAATTTCGAGAGCATTACTTGCCCCCCGCATCCTTTTTCGCAGGTTTGGCGGCGGCCTTGGCCGCCGGGGAGTCCCCCTTGGGCTTCTGGTCAAGCGCCGTGGCATTGACCACGGTTCCCGGGCGCAGCATCTGCGCGCCCTCGACGATCACCCTGTCGCCCGGAGCCAGGCCCTTGGCCACGAGCCAGTCGCCGCCGATGGCCCGATCCAGGGTCAGCATGCGCAGTTCGACCTTGTTCTCCTTGTCGACGATCAGGGCATAGGGCTGGCCCTTGGGGTTCCGGGACACCCCCTGCTGGGGCACGAGAATGGCCTGGGGATTGACGCCTTCGGTGATCACCGCCCGCACGAACATGCCCGGCAGGATTTCGCCCTTGGGGTTGGGGAAGATCAGGCGCAGGATGACCGAGCCGGTGGTGGGATCGACCGTCACGTCGCTGAATTGCAGTGTGCCGTCCAAAGGATAGGGCGTCCCGTCCTCCAGGATGAGACGCACCTTCTTGTGGTCCTTCTCCTTCGGGTTGACGACCCCCTCCTTGAACAGGGCCTTCATGCGCAACATCTCGGCCGTGGATTGCGGGACATCCACGTAGATGGGGTCCAACTGCTGGATGGTGGCCAGGGCCGTAGCCTGGTAGGCCGTGACGATGGCCCCGTCGGTCACGCTCGACTTGCCGATGCGGCCGGAAATGGGCGCGGTGACCTTGGTGTAGCCCAGGTTGATGCGGGCCGTCTGCACCCGGGCTTCCAGGGAGGTGATGCTGGCCCTCACCTGGTCGAGCTTGGAGGCCGCGTCGTCGTAGTCCTGTTGGCTGAGCGCGCTGTGGGAAACCAGGGATTTGTAGCGCTCGGCCCGCAGCCTCGTCGTGGGCAGCTTGGCCTTGGCCTCGGCCAGGGCGGCCTGGGCGTTGTCGAGCTCGGCCTGGAAGGGGGCGGGGTCGATCTGGTAGAGGACCTGCCCTTCCTTGACGTTGCTGCCCTCCGTAAACAGGCGCTTTTCGATGAGCCCGTTCACGCGCGGCCGGATCTCGGCCACCCGGAAGGCGGAGGTGCGCCCCGACAGTTCCGTGGAAAGCGTCACCGCCTGCGTTTTCATCGTCACGGTGGACACGGCGCGCATGGGACGCTGCTGCGGCATTGCCGCCTTATCGTTGCTGCATCCGAAAAGCAGAAAAAAAGAAAGACAAGCCACGAGCACCATTGGGCATGCGGAAAAACGATCAGGGCGCTGCATCAGGAACCTCCGACTGCTGCTCCATCTATTAAGCTATAACGAAAATACCACTACCCATGGCCAGACGATCCGACCATACAGTCGAATACGCGGGGCTATCGTCTGGTCATGGCTCGCGAACACATCAGAATTATTAAAATATTAACTATATTTTTAAATAAATATCGCTCTACTTTCAAACGGCTACGCTAAAACTTCTTTCGCCAAGCAAGGCGCCTTGGCAAATCGCCGCACCTGGTCCATAAGATGCCGCGCCACTGCCACCGGCTCGAAATATTCCGGCTTCGCCCCCTGCAAATACACGGCGACGGTGGAATACTGGCAATATCCGATAATAGTGCTGGCCAAATAAATCGCCGCCAGTGTCGGATCAGGCGTGTCTATACATGCATCAATTATTTCTATGATCGTATTGAATGATTCTTGAAATATATTCTGCGTCAGGAACTTCAAACGATCTTTGTCGCCCGTCAGCAACTCCCTAAAAAAGAGCTTCGATACAACCTCATCATCGAAAAGCAACGTCACGAACCATGAGATGGCCCGTTCCAGGCGCTCTTCCGGACTCTCGCCGCTTGCCAGGGCGGCGGCCAGGGAATGGCTCCTGCCGTTGAACACAGCGGCCAGGGCGGACCGGATAAGTTCCTCTTTATCTTTGAAATAGTAATATAAATTTGCCTGCGTCATGCCGACCGCCGTGGCGATGCGGCGCATGGATACCGCGCTGTACCCCTCGAAAGCAAACAGCCGGGATGCGGCCTCCAGGATTTTCTCACGCATATTCGGAGCAGGCATGGCACCTCATGATGTGAACATGTGATTACTGAACGATCGTTTAAGAACCCTTTCCGGGGCTTTGTCAAGGGAGATTCGTCATCCACCGTGCCACGACGCAAGCAACGCCGCTTGGCCGGCAGGCAATGCCGGCCGCCCCGCTCTGCAACAACGCATAAAGAGGCGGGACAAGCGCCCGCCCCGTTGCCGCGCGCAACAGGCGCGCAACGCCTATCCGCCGGCAAGCTTCACGGTATAGCCGAGCTTTCGAAGCTCCAGGGCCAAGGCGTCGCGGTGATCACCCTGGATTTCGATGACGCCGTCCTTGACGGTCCCACCGGCCCCGCAACGTTGCTTGAGCTTTTTGGCCAGGTCTTCGAGCGCCTCCGGCGGCAGGGGAACGCCGGTCACGCAGGACACGCCCTTGCCTTTGCGGCCCTTGGTCTGGCGGGAGACGCGCACGATGCCGTCGCCCCGGGGCGCGCCTTGTTTCTTGGAGCAGGCGCACCGCGCCACGGGCCGGCCGCAGTCGGGACACATCTTGCCCGCGTCGGTGGAATAGACGAGGCTCGAATTTTTGCTGTTTTGCATGGCGAAAGACGCCTTCCAGGACATCGCCGGCCCAAACGGCGCGAAAACGGGGCGTTTGGGCCGGCGATCCCGTTTAACGGTTATCCGGCTGGGAGCGGACGGCGCGCAGCCCCGTCGAGCTGATCCGGTATGGCTTTCCGCCCTGGGAGGCGATGAGCCGCTTGCTCTTGAGTTTGGTGAAAACTGCCAAAGTGCAGTCGGAAAGCACGAGGCCGTCGCGGGTGTAGCATTCGACCGCCTCGATGCGGCCGACCGCGTCGCGGTAATGTACGATACGGCCGCCCTTGGCCAAAACGTGAAGGGTCCTCTGCTCAAGCTTGGAAATGTTCATGTCGGAGAAGCTCACTGCGATAATCCAATGCACAAAACCGGCGGGCATCGTCGATGCCGCCGTCCTTTCGCACAAGCTGACAACCAAAGGCCCGGATCAAACGGGGTTCGGTTATCGGATTATCGCAATCTCCAACATACGCCCTCATCAAGCCATCAGGCTTCCAGGATGCAGATGGCACCGGCTATCAAACAGACGATATGGGGTCAAGGCCTGCCGCCCGGACGGCGCGGCCCGCAAAGCGTCTCGTCCGGTGGCGCGGGAACACGCCCCCGCGCCGGGCTTCTGGATGCGAAACAGCACAAGGTTTTGCTTGTTGGACACCTTCACCTGCATGGTCTGTCCGGCCTTGGCCGTTATGGGATATACGTCCCGGTCCATCCCCTGGATCTCGCCTTTGAGGCTCGCGCTGTCCGCCCCGGGCGCGAATTTGATCTGGGGTTTGTCCGTGGGGGGAGAGGCGGTCGCGAGGCACAGAACCATGACGGCCGGCAGGGCGCATATCGCCAGGAGGCGGAACAGGCGGGAACGCTTGAATGCCATCGCTCCTTTTGTGATGAACGCATTGCGCTGGCGGGAGGGGCCGAGGCCAGCGTGTTATCGGGCCATTGATTCCGGATTCGCCACGAACGATTTCGCGATATCGCCGACGATCGGGTTGAACACGCCGCTTCGCGACGTGGCGTAGGTCATGACGAATGTCGCGGTGATCTGGCCGCTTTTGATCGTCTTTTGGTAAACGATGACATCCCCCTTCGTTCCGGAAACAACGAAGAACTTTTTCCCCAGGCGCTTGTACGTCACGTGGAGCCCTTCCTCCCGTTGCGCCCGCTCGAAAAGCGTTTTCATGGAGTCCGGTTCCAGGCTGTTCCACCGCGCCCAGCAGCGCAGTTCCGCCTGTCCGTCCGGGGCGCGAAAGACCTGCCCGTCGCCGGCGTCCGCCTCTCCCTGGCCGGTCAAGAGCTTCTTGGGCCAAGCGATCACGTATCCATACTTCTGGTTCGTATAGCAGCCGTACGTATCGGTCCGGCCGCAAACGGAAGCGACGCCTGCGCCGTCGCCCTGGCGCGCCTGCCTTGCCGGGACGCTCCGCGCGGCGACAAGCAGGGAGAGGCCCAGGACGGAAACCGTCAGGATCGGATGCAAGGAAAACAGATATGCCGCTCCCCGCCTGCTCTTTTTCACGGATTCCCCCTGTAAATCCCACGAATGCTCTTCGCCGTGAGGCAATCAAAAAAAACACCCAGGCAACCCGGGGTGGCTCAAGGCACGGCGGGCCTACTCGACAAGAATGAAAGAGGCTTTGTCGTTCCAACCGTCGCCGAGAGCTGTCCCCGCTGTGCCCGGCCTTGCTTTGAAAGAATCGTGCAAGTTTCCTGCAGGATCAGGCTACCCTTTTTTCCCAAAAATCACGTAAAAAGAAAGTAGGGTGATTTTACCCTGCCCCGCCCCAGGCGGGCGGCCCGATCCCCGCCTTGAAACAGCGATGGAACGCATAAATATTGCGCGAGGTTGCCATGTGCGATTGTGAAACCGGAAAGAGCAGGCCAGGGGGTATGACCCGACGCCAGTTCATCAAGAGCGTGATCGCCACGGGCGTCGTCTCCTTTTCCGGCCCCCTGTTCGCCCGGCCGGCCGGAGCCGGGCCCAAGGCCACGCCCGGCTCCGTGGAGCGCCTCATCACGTTGCGCGTCAACGGCCAAAAACGCCCGGTGGACGTCATGCCCCAGGAGACGCTGGCCCAGACGCTTCGCGACAAGCTCGGCCTGACCGGACTCAAGATCGGCTGCGACCGCGCCGAATGCGGGGCCTGCACCGTCCTGATCGACGACGTGCCCCGCTACTCCTGCTCGATCCTGACCCACAGCGTCCGGGGCAAGAACATCCTGACCATCGAGGGGCTGGCCCGCCCGGACGGCGGCCTGCATCCCCTGCAACAAGGGGCGCTCGATTCGCAGGCCTTCCAGTGCGGCTACTGCGCGCCCGGATTCGTCATGGCCACGCTCGGCTATCTCAAAACCAACCCCGCGCCCACGCGGCAGGAGCTGGCCCACGGCATTTCCGGCAACCTCTGCCGCTGCCAGGATTACGACAAGATCCTCACGGGCCTTCTGCGCGGGGCCGAATACATGAGGAAGGGGTAGGAAATGGCGACAAACGAGACCCTTTTCACGCCCAAGCTGACCGGACGGAATTACACCACGCCCGACCTGCGCGCCAAGCTGACGGGAACGGCCCGTTACGCCGACGACTTCCGGGCCGAGGGCATGCTCGTGTGCAAGCTGCTCACAAGCCCCATGCCCCACGCCAAGGTCAAACGCCTGGACACCAAAGCCGCCCTGGCCATCCCCGGAGTGAGGGCCATCCTCACCGCCGACGATCTGCCGCCCCCGGCCGACAGCGTGACCGACCGGGGCGAGGTCATAAAAGCCAGCCCCTTTGCCGAGCGGGCGCTCACCATGGAGCCGCTCTACCAGGGCGAGCCCATCCTGGCCGTGGCGGCCACGGACGAGGCGGCGGCCGTCGCCGCCATCGAGGCCATCGACATCGAATACGAACCGCTGCCCTTCGTGATCAATCCCCTGGACAGCCTGCGCCCGGACGGCCCCAACGCCCGTGGCGCGGGCAACGTCTGGCTGCCGCCCGGCCAGGGCGAAACGCGGGCCAGGGTCGGCCTCTTCAAATGGACGCGGAGCGATTTCGCGGCCGCCGGGCCGGACCGGCTCCCCCTGGGCAAGGCGACCGGCGAGTGGTCCTTCGGCGACGTCGAGGCCGGGCTCCAAAAGGCCGACCTCGTGCTCGACGAAACCTTCGTCACCCCCAACGTCAGCCACCAGGCACTGGAAACCCGTTCGACCCTGGCCTGGTGGGAAAACGGCAAACTCCACCTCGCCGCCGGCACCCAGAGCACCATCCAGACCGTGCCGGCCCTCGCCCGCTGGATGAACATGGACCCGGCCGACATCGTCTTTGTCAGCCAGTACACGGGCGGCGGATTCGGCGGCAAGATCACGGCCTCGATCCCCGTGGTCATCCCGGCCCTTCTGGCCAGGAAAACCAATGCCCCGGTCATGATGCGCGTCACCCGCGAGGAAGAGCAATATATCGGCCGAGCCCGGCCGAGCCTGATCGGCCGCATGCGGGCGGGGTTTTCCAAGGAAGGACGCCTCACCGCCCTGGACATGTTCGTGGTCATGGACAACGGCCCTTACGAGGAGCAGTACGACGCCTTTATTTCCGGGCGCATGGCCTCGCTGCTCTACCAGCCCCGGGCCATGCGCTGGCGCGGGGTGACGGTGCTGACCAACACCCCGACCCGGGCCGCCCAGACCTCGCCCGGCGGTTTGCAGGCCCAGGCCTTCATGGGCCCGGTGCTGGCCAAGGCGGCCAAGCGCTTGAAGCTCGACCCGCTGGCCGTGTGCCGCATCAATTCCCCCGAAGGCCGGGCCCCGGTCGGCCCGCCCAAGCCCGACGGCACGCTCCACGCCGCGACAAGCGCCTTCGTCAAGGAGGCGCTGGACCAGGGGGCCGAGGCCTTCGGCTGGCAAAGGCGGCGCGACCGCCCCGCCCCGGACAACGGTCCCGTGCGGCGCGGCCTGGGCGTGGCCACGGGCTGTTTCGTGGCCGGCACCATCGGCTTCGACGGTCTGTTCGTCATCACCCCGGAAGGCCGGCTGCGCATCCATACCGGCGTGGGCAACCTGGGCACGGAGTCGTTTAGCGACGTGCAACGCGTGGTGGCCGACGCCATGGACGTGCCCTGGGAGGCCTGCGAAATCCTCTGGGGCGATACCGGCAAACATCTGGGCTGGAGCTGCGTTTCCGGCGGCAGCCAGACCGTCCACGCCATGTCCCGAGCCGGGCTCGCCGCCAGCCTCGACGCCAAGCGCAAACTGCGGGAAATCGCGGCCAGGACGCTGGGCGGCGGCCCCGAGGAGTACGCGGTCGGGGGCGGCCGGGTCTTTCGGGCCGCGACCGGCCAGGGCCTGTCCTTTGCCGAGGCGGCCAAGCGGGCCATCGCCCTGGGCGGGGCCTACGACGGCCACGAGTGTCCGGACGACGTGCACAAGCTGACCAAGGTGTCGGTGGCCGCCCTGGCCGGGCAAGGCCTCGTGGCCGTGGCCAAGGACGCCTTCGGACGCGACGGCCAGACCTATTCCTACGTGGCCGCCTTCGCCGAAGTGGCTGTGGATACAGAAACCGGCATGTACCGGATCACGGACTTCCACGCCCAGGCCGACGCCGGCCGGATCGTCCATCCCCAGGCCTTTGGCGGCCAGGTGTTCGGCCGGTCCATGCTCGGCATCGGCCACGCCACGAGCCAGAAATGGTTCTACGACACGCACTACGGCCTGCCCGTGGCCAAGCGCTTCTACCAGACCCGGCCGCCGACCATCCTGAGCGCGCCGGAAAAGTTCAGCTGGGGCGCGGTCGGCCGGCCCGACCCGCAAACGCCGGTCGGCGCGCGCGGCATCGGCGAACCGCCGACAGGCGCGGCCTGCGCGGCAGTGCTGTGCGCCCTGGCCGACGCCTTGGGCGAGGACGCGTTTGTGCGCGCCCCGATCATGGCCGACACGGTGCTTGCCGCCCTGGCCCCCGGAGCCGAACTCCCCGTCGGCGGCCTCGCGGCCAATGCCTGAACCCGCAGGAGAACACCATGGCGATCGTACGTGACGGCATGCCGCCCTTCGCGCTCTACCAGCCGACCGGGATCGAGGATGCCCTGGCCCTGGCCGACCGGCTTGGCCCCGGGGCCTGGCTGCTGGCCGGCGGCCTCGACAGCCTGGAGCGGTTCAAGGACCGCATCAAGCGGCCCAAGGCGGTCATCGACCTCGGCGGAATCGCGGCCCTGCGCGGCGTTTCCCGGACGGAGGGCGGGGACTGCGTCATCGGCCCCATGACCACGCTGACCGAGGTGGCCGGCCATCCGCTCCTGCGTGAGCGTTTCGGCCTGCTGGCCGCGGCCGCGGGCGAGGTGGCCTCGCCCCAGATCCGCAACCAGGGGACCATCGGCGGCAACGTCTCCCAGGACACCCGCTGCTGGTATTATCGCGGCGGCTTCGACTGCTACCGGGCCGGAGGCAACATCTGCTACGCCGCCGCCCCGGAGGGTATGAACCGGGAACACGCCATTTTCGGAGTCAGCCGCTGCGCCGCCGTTTCTCCCTCGGACACCGCCCCGGCCCTGGTCGCCCTGGAGGCGAAGCTCACCATCCAAAACGCCTCGGGCTCCCGCACGGTCGCGGCCGGGGACTACTTCATCGGCCCGGATGAGGACATCACCCGACTCAACGCCCTGGGCCCGGGCGATATCCTGACGGAGATCCGCCTGCCCCGGACATGGACAGGAAAGGCATTTTATTTCGAGAAGGTCCGGGACCGGCCGGTCTGGGATTTCCCGCTGGTGAACATCGCGGCGGTCATGGACAAGCGGGGGGAAAAAATCGAGCGGGCCCGGTTCGTGCTTGGCGCGGCGGCGGCCACACCCTGGCGCTTGCCGCGCGTGGAGGCGGCCGTGGCCGGCAAAACCGCGCGCGAAGCCGTCGTCGCGGCCCAGGCCCTCGCCGCCGATGGCGCCGTGCCCCTTACCCACAACGCCTACAAGGTGGCGCTTGTCCGCAACCTGGTCAAACGCGCCATCCTCGGCAAGGAGGCGTCATGAACCTCGTCACCTGGGGCGCGTCCCCGTGGGGACAGCCCATCATCCTGCATGCGGCCTGGTATCTGCTGTGGTACTCGCTTGCCGCCGGCGTCCTTTTCGTCCTGGCCCATGCCGTATGGGCCCACCTGCGTCCGCATGCCCCGGAGCCGGCCGCATCGCCCGGGGACGCGGCCCGGTATCCGGCGGGCATTGTGCGCCACACGCTCCCGGCGCGGCTTTTCCACTGGGTGATGGCCGCCTGCATGCTGACGCTTTTGGCAACGGCCTTTTTGCCAAAAATCGGCTGGTCCTTCGACTGGCTGGGCGCGCACGTCCTGGCCGGCAGCATCCTTGTCGCGGCCATCGTCTTTCATATCGTCCACGCCGTGTGCTGCCTGGACTTCCGGGCCATCTGGCCCGAGCCGGCCGACCTGGCCGAACTGCGCGACCTGTCGGGCATACGCGCCCCGGCGCGGCCGGGGAAATATCCGCTCGGCAACAAGCTCTACCACCTGGCCATCGTGGTCGTCGGACTGACCATGGCCATAACCGGCGCGTGCATGCTGACCCGGGTGCGCACGGACTTCATGACCCGCGATCCCTACCGCTATTTCAGCGACGGCGGCTGGGGCGTGGTCTACGCCCTGCACGGCCTGGCCGGGCTGTCGCTTATCGCCCTGGTCATCATCCACGTCTATTTCGCGGCGCGCCCTGAGAAACGGCCCATCACCCGGGCCATGATCACCGGACGCATGGACCGCGCCTTCTACCTTTCCCACCACGATCCCGCCCGGTGGAACGCCGGGCCCAAAGCCGCGAAATAAGACCTGACGGAGACTGAAACCATGACGCAGTTCGCCGACATCGCCGCCCGTTGCGACGCCATCGAAGCGTGTTACGAATTCATGCTGGCCTATGCCGCCCAGGGCATTGCCGACGACAGGGAGAGCCCTAGCGGCTCGCAGTTGCGCGAACTGCTCTCCCGGGCCGTGGATGCCGCCGCCGGGCTGTCGGCGGCCTATGCCGCCACGGTCGTGGCCCTGCATCTGACGCCGGAACAGCGCTACAAGGATTTTCTCGACGTCCTGGATGCGGATACGGGCAAGGCGCTGGCCGCCATGCGGCTCGTGCTCGCCCAGCCCCGCATCTCCTCCCAGCTCGTCGACAACCTCAACGCGTCCTTGCACGTGCGCACGCTTCTTACGGACGTCTTCCTGCTCGACGAGGTCCTGCCGCCGCACCGAACCGCGCAGCCGGCTCCGCCCAGGCCCGCGGATCGTTCCGTCGCCTAGTGTCGCGTTCTCGAAATTCGTGCATACGAATTTTGAGAATAATATATTTAAATAATTATTTTTTCTCTAAAAAATACTGTCATATTTTTTAGAGAACGCCACACTAGATTGTCGCCTGGGCAAATCCATAAAGGCGGCCTTGCTCGCTTGAAATCCGTCAGCGGCCGACGCGGCGCCCATCCCCGCGCGCATCCGGATGGGCGCATAAGCGGCAACGCTGCCGGGGGGTCTCTGCGGCCCGCGCCAGGAGGAAGTCTATCTCCTCGGGGCCGACCGGCCGCACAAGCCGGACGCCCTGGCCGAACTCAACGCCGCGACCGAAGCGCGCGTCTGTTGCGGCAAGGCTGGCCCCCGGCCGAAGACCGCCGCCCTGCTGCGCTTTTTAGCCGACCATGCCAGATCCAACGGATCGGTTTTCCGGGAAATTTCCGAAGAGTGGCTCCAAAGCAAGGGGTTGTGGAGCCTGCGGACGGCGGCCGCCGACAAGGATACCTACCTGACCCGGCCGGACCTTGGCCGGATCATTCCGTCCGAGGGGGTGGCGGCGCTCAAGAAGCGCTCCCCGACGCCCGCCCAAGTGCAGATTGTGGTCTCCAACGGCCTAAGCGGCGACGCCGTGCTCGGCAATTACGACGAGATCCTCCCGCCCCTGGCAAGGGACTGGCGGGTTGCGGCCACAGCGTGGGCCAGCCCTTTTTCCTGGCCACGGCCACGACGGTCCGGGCCACGGTCATCGTCTCCCTGGCCGAAGACATCGGCAAAGCCTTGGGCATGGGACTGCGCGCCCGTCTTCCCGGGCGGGAACTGATCGTGATCGACGAGGTCAGCCTGCGCGAGGGCGACTACCTGGACCTCGGCAAGCCGCTGGAGGGAGGAAAATTCGTTCCTCCCATTATAAAATCCCTCGCCTTTTCCACAAAATAAACGCCGCCGCGCGTTTCGTCGCCCGGTGCATGTATGCCGAAGCCATGCGACCTCCAAGGCGGCATGTGGCCTGTAAGGAGCCTGGCAGGGCACACAGGTCCATCACAGGCCCCGGACACTGCAATCTAACTTGAGGTATTCAACAGACTTCCCGTTGTCTGGGCAACCCAATCCAAAAGAAGAGATTCCAGCGACTGCGCGGGCTTCTGCCGTCTTGTTTCAGCGGCTTGCGTCAACAAACTTGACTGTGCGTCCAGCTGTGTCGCTTGGGTTGCATAACTTGTTTCTCTCTTGTCGTACATATCATGCATGGAATCGATACTGGACGACAGGCTATCAAGCAAGGCGTTTTGGGCATCTCGCCCAGATTGGTTTCCAAGAGCTGTTTCGTCGAGCGAAGCGAAATCAAGACTGCTTGCATCATAAAAATTAACATCGAACCCTCCATTTTTGAAGGCTTGGATATACACGTTGCCGCCAGAGTCAATTTGCTCCGTCCCCCATTTTGAACTATCAAGCATATAAATACCATTGTATTCAGTATTTGAAACATATCCTAGAATTTGATTTTTTAAATTCAAATAATTCTGTTGAACAATGGGATCCGACCCACTTAACAAGCCGCTATTGATATCATCAAGGATCTGCTTCATATCCGCCAAGGATGTCTGGATCCCCGCCACACCTTCCTTGGCCACGCCCATCATACTTGAAGCTTCCGATACATTGCGTGAATTTTGCTTGACCGCCGCCGCATCGGATCGCAAGGTGCCGGTAATGGCTTCATCATAAGGATTGGTGCGCTGATACGATGACGATTGCTCCACCATCATATTGCGCAGCATCTGCCCTACGATTCCGCCTTGAAAGAGCGTACGCGTCAATATATCTTGTTGCAATAATTGCAACGACATATCATAGATAAGGCTTCTATCGGTATCAGTAAGCGACATTTCCGCCCCTCCCGCAGTCTTATCCTTCTCTTTTCTTTTCGGACGGGCGGGAGGCAAAAATTAGGTCCATTGCGGGATTCCCTCCACGCGGCGACTTCGGTCCGGCCGACTCCACGAGAGCCCCGCGCGAACAACGCCTTGAGACCACCGGCGACGAATTTCGGCAGGCGCGCGCGGTTTACAGCCCGACCGGCCATGGGCATAAGAAGACATGAGCCTCCGCCGAACCGCCGCCCTCATCATCTGCCTCACCTTCTCCGGGCTTTTCGCCGTGCTCTACGCCATTTCCAGCAGCAACCTCCGGGCCGGCTTCAGCACCCTGGAGCGGGAAGAAGTCGAGGAGGAAATCACCCGGGCCGGCCGGGTGCTGCACGGCGAAACCGAAGCCCTCGAGGCGACCGTGGCCGACTGGGCCATGTGGGACGACACGTACCGGTTCGCCCGGGACCGCGATGCGGACTACCTGCGCGGGAACATCAACTTCCAGAGCCTGAGCACCATCCACGCGGACCTGATCCTGATCTACGACGCCGCGGGGAGCCTTGTGCTCGGACGAACGGTCCAGGCGGCGGACCAGAAGCTCCTGCCCGTTTCCCGGGCCTTGTCGGACAAGGTGGCCGCCACGCGGCTCGTCGCCCGGCCGGGGAAAAACGGCAACGTGGTTTCGGGCATGCTCATAGAAGGCGGCACCGTCTGGCTTTTGGCCGCCTGCCCCATCCTCACGAGCACGCGCGAGGGTCCGCCCCATGGCGTGCTGGTCATGGGGCGGCGGCTCGACGCCGACAACATCGCCGGATTGTCGGAGCTGATCATGCTGCGCCTTGGCGTGGTCGACCTGCAGCAACCGGGACTCTCGCCCCGGTTCGGCGACATCGCCGCCTCCATCGGCCGCACAGGGCGGCACGCCGTCGTTCCCGACGGCGAAAAAAGCATTCAGGGCTTCGCCCTGTTGCGCGATTTGGCCGGCCGGCCGGGCATCCTGCTCTCCGTCGCCATGCCGCGCCGCATCTTCGCCCAGGAACGCATCGTCCAGCGCAACAACGTCATGTTCCTGCTGACCATCGGGCTGGCCTTCGGACTGGCCATGATGTTGCTGGTGGAGCGGCGCATCCTGTCCCGCGTGTCGAGCCTGCGCGGCCAGATCAAGCACCTCGGCGAGGATACCGCCGGGGAGGGCCGGACCTTCGTTGCCGGAAACGACGAGATCGCCGATCTGTCCAAGGCCATAAACGCCATGCTGGCCGCCCTTGACCAGGCCCATGGCCGCTATGCGATGGCCACCCGGGCGGCCAAGGTCGGCGTGTGGGAATTGTGGAAGGAAAGCGGCGCGTTCTATATCGACCCGCACTTCCTGGCCCTGCTCGACTACAACGCGGAGGGCATGCGGCCGGAACTCGACGCCTGGCTGGCCCATGTCCATCCCGAGGACCGGGAACGGGTGCGCGAGGAGCTGGCGGCCTGGACCAAGGGGGATGTCGACGAATACGTCGGCGAACAGCGCATGTCGGCGCGCGACGGAACCGTGCACTGGATTCTGGTGCGCGGCCGGGCCGTTCGCGACGCGTCGGGCCGGGCCACCCGCTTCGTCGGCACCAACACCGACGTGACCGAACTCAAACAGGCCGAGGAGAATATCCGGAAACTGACGGGCGCGCTCTTGAAGGCCCAGGAAATCGAGCGGGCCCGCATCGCCCGGGACCTCCACGACAATGTGGCCCAGGACCTCTCCGCCGCCAAGATCGCCTGCCAGACCCTGCTCGACGGCACGGCCCTCCCCTCTCCCGCCGTGCGGGACCGGTTGACCGGATTCACGGCCCTGTTGTCGCGAGCCATCCGGTCGGTGCGGGAACTCTCCTACGGCCTGCGCCCGCCGGACCTGGAATACCTCGGGCTCGTCCAGGCGCTGGAACGGCTGTGCGACGATTTTTCCAGACAGGCGGCAATGGGGGTCGATTTCGTCAGCTCCGGCCTGGAAGGCGTCAGCGTCCCCCAGGACGTGGCCATCAACCTCTACCGGGTCGCCCAGGAGGCCCTGGCCAATGTCCGTCGCCATGCCGGGGCGCGGCACGTGTCGGTGCGGCTGGTGGAATCCTACCCCAGGCTCATTTTGCGCGTCAAAGACGACGGCAAGGGCTTCAATGTGGCCGAAGGCCTCGACCGGGCCGGCCGGGACCGGCGCATGGGGCTGGCCGGCATGCGGGAGCGGGTGGGGCTTTTCGGCGGCACGCTGCGCATCGCGTCGCAACCGGGACAGGGATGTCTCGTGGTTGCCGAGGTCGTCTATGTCGAGGAGCGACAGCATGGGAACGAAGCGGATACTGATCGTTGACGACCATCCCCTGTTTCGGGAAGGACTCAAGACCATTTTGCGCCGCGATGCCGGCATCGTGATCGCGGGCGAGGCGGGCAGCGCGACCGAGGCCGTGCGGCGGGCCCGCGCCTGCGCGCCCGATGTGGCCTTGCTCGACATTTCCCTGCCCGACCGCTCCGGCATGCAGCTCGTGCGGGAGCTGCGGGCCCTGCTCCCCGACCTCGGCATCCTCATGGTCAGCATGCACACCAAGGTTGACTACATCATCGAGGCGGTCAAAGCCGGGGCGAACGGCTACGTGACCAAGGACGCCGCGGCCGACCAACTGCTCGAGGCCTTGCGCCAGGTGGGACGGGGCGCGTTCTACCTCGACCCCACCATTTCCCAGGAGGTGTCCCGGGAACTGCTCGTCGGCTCCCCGAAGGCCCAGGCCGCCCCGGCCAACGCCTATGACAACCTGACCGCCCGCGAGCGCGAGGTCATGCGCATGGTGGTCGAGGGCCTCACCACCAAGGAAGTGGCCGAGGCCCTGGCCATAAGCGTCAAAACCGCCGAACACCACCGCTGCAACCTCATGCGGAAACTCGGTCTGCAAAATTCCGTGGAATTGGTGCGTTACGCCTCCCGGCTCGGCCTGATCGACTGATCCTCCCCGTGCCCGTATGGGGGTTTTCCCCGAGGGGCTGGGCAATCGTGTCCATCGACGCGGCGGCCCGTGGTGGCTATCTCACAATCGTAGCCCTGCAAAAGGGCGGACGAGACGTGAGGTGGCGAGCATGCGACACGGAAAAACACATCGGGACCAGCGTGGGGCCTCGGTCGTGGAAATGGCCCTGCTCTTGCCCGTGCTGCTTCTGGTCCTTTTCGCCATCATCGACTACGGCCGTTTCTTCTACCTCCAATCCATGGCGGCCTCGGTGGCCTCCGAGGTCGCCCGGACGGCCAGCCTGCCGGACGCCACGGACGCGGCCGTCACCGCCGAGCTGCTCGCCAAGCTCAACAACACCTCCGACGCGACGCCGCCCGGTTTCGGCCTCGGCGTCGCGCCCTCCGTCTCCATAACGCCCGCCGAGCGCGTCCCCGGACAGCCGGTCACCGTCTCCTTCAGCTACCCCTTCGAACCGCTTATCCTGCCGCGACTCGTCGGCAGCGCGCTTTTCCCGGCCAGCATCACCGCCGGGGCGAGCGCCGTGGTGGAACCATGAATACGCGCCACCGACACGACAAGGCCTCGCGCCAACAGGGTTCCCTGAGCGTGGAGCTGGCCCTGCTTTTGGCCTTTGTCCTCATGCCGCTTCTGGCCGGCGTGGTGGATTTCGGGCAGATGCTCCTGGCCCAGGCCGTGGTGACCCGCGCCGCCCGCGAAGGCGCCATGGCCGCCTCGCGCAACCAGGACGTGGACCAGATCGTGGCCTTGTACATGCAAAACGCCGGCTACGATCCCGCCCACACCACGGTGGCCACCCTCGGGGACAGGACGTCCGGCACGCCGGTGACGGTGCGGGTGGGCTACGACACCACGCGGATGGTGATCATCCCCTGGCAAAACATCAGCGCGAACCTGGCCCAGGTGGTGGGCTCGGCCACGGAACGACAAATGTGACCGCATGGGAGACGCAGCATGATCCGATTCACCGAAACAAGGCGGCCCCCGGCGCAAGCGGGATCGGTCGCCGTCATCGTGGCCCTGTCCATGATCGTTCTGGCCGGCTTCGCCACATTGGCCGTGGATTACGGCTTTCTGGAATACAAGCGCAGCCAGCTGCAAAACGCCGCCGACGCGGCCGCCCTGGCCGGCGCGAGCGTCCTCGTCCAATACGGCGCCAATCAGGAAGCGGTGACCGACACCGCGGTGCTCTACGGCCAGGCGAACCTCAACGACTCCGATTCGAAGGAAATGGCCATCCGCAATTCCGACGTGACCTATCCCGATGCCGTGTCGGTGCGGGCCACGGTCGGCCGCACCCAGGAGCGGGGCAATCCGGTGGAAATGTTTCTGGGCCGGATCCTCGGCTGGAACACCCAGGACATAGCGGCCACGGGCGTTGCCGCGCTTTTTTGTTCCAAAAGCAGCAAATGCCTCAAGCCCTGGTCGCCGCCGGCCAAGTTCACCTGGAAAGACGATTGCGACGCCGACAAGAAGTATTACAACAACAACCAGCTCGACGCCGGCAGCGTCTGCGAGATGAATTCGGTCGAGGTGCAGGGCTACGACAACAACGACGTCGGCACGCCGATCATCCTCAAATTCGGCGACCCGAGTGGCACCGTGACTCCGGGGCATTACCAGCCCGTGGACTACCCCCCCGCCAGCAGCGGCACCCCGATGACCGGCGGCGACGCCTATCGCGACAATATCGCCGGGTGCACGGGATCGAACGACGGCATCGTCAACACGGGCGACGAGTTGCAGGTCGAACCCGGCGACATGGTCGGCCCGACCAAGCAAGGCCTCAAGGAACTCCTGGACCAGGACCCGGGCGCGTCGTGGGACAGCGCCACGAATTCCATCGTCGACAGCGCCTACAGCGATCCGCTCAGCAGCCCGCGCGTCGCGCTCGTTCCCTTTTACGACCCGCGCTATCCGCAGACCAGCGGACGCAACACCCTGCGCGTCTACCAGCTCGGGGCCGTGTTCATCGAACAGATCGACGGCAACGGCAACGTGACCGGACGTTTCGTGAAGTCCATGGCCGTCGATCCCGTCCGCCAGACAGGCTGCGACCCGGCCGACACCTATGCGCTTTACGGCGCGTCCCTGACCCACTGACGCGCTTTCCCGGCGGCGAAAGACGCCGGAGAGACGGGAGCCGCAATCAAAACGGCCCGCCCCCAGACCGGGGACGGGCCGTTTTCCGTTGCCTAAGAGACTTCTATGGGACCGGAGGCGGCGGGAGGGGCGACCCTGGTTGCGGGTCCCCCTGCCGGTGTCGCCGAGCGCCCTACTCCGCCTTGAGCGTCTCCACGAGGCGGGTCAGGTTTTCGGCCTGGTTGGAGAGCTCTTCCACGGAAACGGCGGCCTTGGCCATGGCGTCGGCCGTATCCTCGGAGATCTTGTTGATGTCCTCCACGGCCCGGTTGATCTGCTCGCTGGCCGCCGACTGCTGTTCGGAGGCCGTGGCGATGGAACGTACCTGGTCGGCCGAGGCCTCGACGATGGACACGATCTCCTCGAGCATGCCGCCGGACCGGCCGGCCAGATCCGTGGCCTGATCCACGGCCCGGGCCGCGCCTTCCACGCCTTCGACGCTGGAGCGCGCCCCGATCTGAATGGCGCGGATGGCGTCGCCCACCTCGCTGGTCGCGGTCATGGTCTTTTCGGCCAGCTTGCGGACTTCGTCGGCCACCACGGCGAAACCGCGCCCGGCCTCGCCGGCCCGGGCCGCTTCGATGGCCGCGTTCAGGGCGAGCAGGTTGGTCTGGTCGGCGATGTCGGAAATCACGCTGATGATGTTGCCGATGCCCTCGGCCTGCTTGCCGAGTTCATCCATATTGGAGCGCAGGGAGGAAGCCTGCTCCTGGACGCCGTTTATGGCCGCGATCACCTGCTGCACCACATCGGCCCCGGCCTTGGCCTTGTCCCGGGCCTGCCCCGAGCCCTGGGCGGCCTCGGAGGCGTTTCTGGCCACCTCGAGCACGGTGGCGTTCATTTCCTCCATGGCCGTGGCGGTCTCGCCGGTATGGCGGCGTTGCAGGTCCGCCCCTTCCTTGGATTGCTCGATCTGGGCGGAGAGTTCCGCCGAGGCCTGGGCCACCGCGCCGGAGACCTCCTCGACCAGGGACGCGGCATTGAGCTTGCCCTGCCGTTCGGCCTGGGCGGCATGCTTTCTCGCCTCGTCGGCCTCGGCCACCGCCTGCCGGGCCCGTTCGGCTTCGGCCGCGGCCTCGCGGCTTTTCTCCTCGGCCTGGGCGATCATGCCCTTGAGGTTGTCGACCATGCGCGTCAGCGCCTTGGCCAAAACCCCCGTTTCGTCGGCCTGATTGATGGCCAGGGACTGGGAGAAATCCCCTTCGGCCACCTTGCCGGCAAAGGCCGCCGCCTGCCGCAGGGGCCGGACGAGCCCGGCGGCAAACGCCCACAGCACGCCCAGGGCCAGGACCGTGACGCCGAGGGCCACGCCCACCTGCCACAAGGCGCTGTCATGGTTCAAAGCGGCCATGGTGGCGTCGAGTTCCCGGCTTTGGGCCAGGACGATATCCGGATGGACGCGGATGAGCACGGCCCAGGGGTGGTCGGTGCGGCCCAGGCTGATGGGGGCCAGGGCCCGGTACATGCCCGAGTTCGGGCTCACGTCGAGCTGGGCTTTGCCGGCCTTGACCGCCTCGACGAGGCCTTTCCATTCCTTGAAAATGGTCTTGAGCGGCTTGCCGATGGCCCCGGGGTGATCACTGCTGGCGGCCACCAGCCCGGCATGGCTGACGATGGTCACGTCGCCCCGGCCCTCATAGAGGCTGGCGTCGACCTTTTCGACCAGGTCCTGCATGAAGTTGAGCCGCAGATCCGTGCCGGCCAGGCCGAGATACTTGCCGTTTTCCAGGATGGGCGCATTGACGGTGGCCAGCCAGTCCTTCTTGCCCTGGACGATATAGGGCAGCGGGTCGAGGACGATTTCCTTCTTCCTCTCGCGTGACTGCTGGTACCAGGCGCCCTTGCCCACGCCGTTGTCGTTGACTTCGCGGCTTTCGTAATCGGCCAGCGCCTGACGGGCGATCTTCCCGTCGACGCCGCGGTTCCAGTAGGGAATGAACCGGCCGGTCGCGTCGTAGCCTTCATCGGCCTTGCCGACGAATTCCTTGTCCCGACCGTCCAGTGCGTTCGGCTCCCAGGCCGAGTAGGCACCCAGAAAAGTGGGATTATTCTCGAGAACCCGGTGCAAAATGTCGTTGAGAATATTGCGCACCGGGTTTTGGATGCCGTCCCTGGCCGCCAGCTTGCCCACATCCTCCCGCAGCACCTCGAACACCTTGGCCATGGTCCTGGCGGTGACAAGGTTGTTCTCCAGGGTGCTTTGGATGACGGACGCCTGGTTGGCGGCCAACATGGTCAGATTGCGTTTCGCCTCCGATTCCAACAGATCGCTTACGCGTTTGGACACCAAGGCCTGTGTCTTTCCCGCGGAATACAGATTGTAGCCGACAAGCGCCGCGGCGGTCGCCAGCAAGCATCCCCCTGCCAGCAGCAATATTTTTGCTTGGATCGACTTCAGTTGCATACCATTCCTCTCTTGCCCGTAACCATCTCCATCAATTTCAAAAGAAATACGCCGCCAAAGCCGATTCCGACACGAGGGGGAAGCTTCCACCCACGGCAGAACTCTCGCCGCTTTTCCCCTCTTCGTGACAGTACAATCGTGAGACGATGAGACTGGATAATAAAACATACCACCGGCCAGCGCCTTTCGCAATACCAACCTCGCTGAGGGCCGGCGTTTACGTCAGATGCGACATAAAAGCCACACAAGTCGACTCGACGCATCGCGTCAAGCCGCAAGAAACCGCAATCCTGCAAGAAGGGGAATGCCGCGTCGGTTGCCCGCGGACGCGCAACGGGCCTACGTCTCCGAGCGACGCTCGACGAAAAAGGCGATAATGGGGCAGCCCGGCTTGTTGACCAGTTCGTAGCGGGCGGCGCGCCAGGCATGAAACGGAAGGTTCACGCACCAAGCGGCGACCGCCTCAGTCTCGTCCGCGCCGCCGGGATGTCCGGTGTAGCAGACCACGGCGATGCCACCGTCCGGAGCCAGGACGGCGCTTGCGGCGTCAAGGGCGGCCAGGGTCGTCTTTGGCCGCGTGATGACGGCTTCGTCGCCGCCGGGCAAAAAGCCGAGGTTGAAGACCGCCGCCGCCACCCGGCCGTGGTGCGCCCGGGGCAGACGCGAAAGCATGGCCTCGTGTCCGGCGGCGTGATAGCGGGCGAGGTGGCCGAGCCCGGCCGCTTCGAGACGCTTGCGGGTCTTTTCCAGGGCCTCGGCCTGGATGTCGAAGCAGTGCACCACCCCATCCGGGGCGACCAGCCCGGCCAGGGCCAGGGCGTCGTTGCCGTTGCCGGCCGTGGCGTCCACGGCCACGCGGCCCGGGCCAAGGGTCCGGGCCAGGAGCTTGTGGGCGAATGTCAGGGCGGCGGTGGTGCGCACAATCGCGTCAGCGGCCGCAGCAGCGCTTATACTTCTTGCCGCTGCCGCAGGGACAGGGATCGTTGCGTCCGGCCTTGGGCGCGGCCGGAGCGGGAGCCGGCTCCGTGCTTCCGGGGCGGCCGTCGACGTAGACCCAGCAGCCGTCCTTTTTCTTGAACCGGCTGCGTTCGTGCAGCGTCATGGGCTCGCCGGCCTTTTCGAAGGCGGCGCGAAATTCCACCACGCCGGTGTCGTCGTCCGGGCCGCCGTCCGTAACAGCGAGGACGGTCAGTCCGGTCCAGACCACATCGGCGCTCCAGGCCAGGGTCTCGGCCGGGCGAAAGGCCGCCCGCTGGCGCGGGGCCAGGGTGCGCTCGAGATGGGCCATGTCGTTTCGGGCATAGGCGGTGTAGCGCGAGCGCATGAGCGCCTCGGCCGTGGGCGCCGGCTTGCCGTCGAGATAGGGGCCGCAGCAGGCCTCGAAGGAGAGGCCGGACCCGCAGGGACAGGGATCGGTCATCGTTGTTTCCAGTGCGCTTGGGGTCCTGCCTTTCGCAGACTCCAACTATTCGTTATAAAAGAGAATCTTCCCCATTAAAAAAAGTTTAGGAAGGGGAGAGCGCGAGAGGGGAGAACCCTTTTTAAAGGGTTTCCCCTCTCGCATCCTCTTTCCCCTCTTCTCCTTCCTACACCTCGTAATCGACGACGCGGCGCTCGGACACGACCTTCTTGATGAACTCCACGACCTCGAGGTGCAGCGGGTGCACGGCGTAGGTTTGCAGATCCTCCTTGGTACGGAAGGAGGAAGAGAGCACCACGTCCGTCTCGGGCACGGCGGCGAAGATTTCCCCGCCGACGGCGACTTCCAGCTCCACGGCCTGGGGCAGTTTTCCTTTGAGGGCGAGCAGGCGGGACTGCATTTCGGCTGCGTTGGCGGCCTTGTCGCGGCCTTCGGCCTGGTCCTTGAGGGTCCACATGACGATGTGCTTGATCATGGCGGGCTCCTGAGAATTGGGTTGCGGCCTTGTAGCGCAAACGGGGCCGGGGAGCCAGGGACGTAAGGTGCGGGGACTTGATGCAAAATCGCAACGCACGATGCAATAACGCAACATTAGTGGCAAAATCGCCGCAGGCAGATTCATCCAGATCGTTTCATATTGCAACATAATAGTTGCAAATATGCAACTCGGTCACGCTTTCAACGCAGCGCCCCGTTCCGCCCTCCTCGCCGACTTCCTATTTTATCCAATATTATAAGAGTATTGTCAAATTCATCTGACGCTTTCGCCCCGCGTAGCATGCATCTTGCTCCGAAGCCGCATCCACCCGGCGACATGCACCGAAAAAGCGATCCCAGGATCGAGATCGATCGCACGATGCATCGCCGGCCAAGGGCCACCACGCCCCGGCCGGCATGGCGATACGGCGGGCGACGGCGCAGGTTCGGGGGTGCCGCCGACCGCCCCACCCGGCTCTCCCTCCCGGCCCGCGCGGTCGCCCGGACGCCGGCCGACGTGGCGAACCCCGGCACGAAACCTCCCATCCACGCTTGCAGTCGTAAAGGAGAGCATCAGATGGAGCCCAAGTTGGCCGCGTCACTGGCGGAAACCGCCAAATTCCAGAAGCTGTGCGGCATCCTCGACCATTACGGACGCCACCCGGCCCGACTCGTTCCCATTTTGCAGGCGCTGCAGGAAGAGTACCGCTACCTCCCCGAGGAAGTCCTCTCGTACGTCGCGACCTCGCTGCGCATTCCCGAGGCCAACGTCTTTGGCGTGGCCACCTTTTACGCCCACTTCGCGCTCACGCCCAAGGGCAAGTACATCGTGCGGCTGTGCGACGGAACGGCCTGCCACGTCAAGCATTCCATCCCCATCCTCGAGGCCCTGCGCGGGCGCCTTTCCCTTTCCGAGGAAAAGACCACCACGCCGGACATGCTTTTCACCGTGGAGACCGTGGCCTGTCTCGGCGCCTGCGGCCTGGCCCCGGTCATGGTCATAAACGAGGACGTCTACGGCCAGATGACCCCGCAACGGGCCGTTTCGCTCATCGATTCCATCCGCGCCAAGGAGTTGCAATAATGGAAGGCCCGAACCAGGAATCCACCAGCGTCGCGCCGGCCGCCCTCTCTCCCGCCGTCGCCGGTCAGCGCCGCGTCATCGTCTGCGCCGGCACCGGCTGCGTGGCCAACGGCTCCAAAAAGGTCCTCGCCGCCCTGGAAACCCAAATGGCCGAAGCCGGCCTCGACGTGGTGCTGGAATTTAAGCCCGAAGGCCACGGCGACGGCGTGCGCCTGTCCCACAGCGGCTGCCAGGGCTTTTGCCAGATGGGACCGCTGGTCACCATCCTGCCCGAGAACACCCTCTACACCAAGGTCGCCGTGGAGGACGTGCCGGACATCGTGGACCTGACGCTCAAAAAGGGCGAGCCCGTCGAGCGCCTGCTCTATGTCGAGCCCCGCACCAAAAAGCGTTGCCTCGGCCCGGAGCAGATTCCCTTCTACCAGCGCCAGTCCCGCTATGTGCTGAAAGAATGCGGCTTCATCGACCCCGACGAGATCCGCGAATACGTGGCCCACGGCGGCTACGACGCGGCCCGCAAAGCGTTTACCGAGATGGACGGCAAGGCCGTTTGCGACGTCATAAGCGCCTCCGGGCTTCGCGGCCGGGGCGGCGGCGGTTTCCCCACCGGCCGCAAGTGGGAGGCCGCCCGCATCCAGGACAACCCGAAAAAGTACGTCATCTGCAACGGCGACGAGGGCGACCCGGGCGCGTTCATGGACCGGTCCGTCATGGAGGGCAACCCCCACTGCATCATCGAGGGCATGATGATCGCCGCCCGGGGCATCGGGGCCGACGAGGGCTACATCTACGTGCGCGCCGAATATCCGCTGGCCGTCAAGCGCATGCGCCACGCCGTGGCCGAGGCCGAGGCCGCCGGGTACCTCGGCGACGACGTCTTCGGCTCGGGCCAGTCCTTCCGCCTGGAAGTCATGGAAGGGGCCGGCGCCTTCGTGTGCGGCGAGGAAACCGCGCTTATGGCCTCCATCGAGGGCCGGCGCGGCATGCCCGCCCCCAAACCGCCCTTCCCGGCCCAGAAGGGACTGTGGCGCAAGCCCACCATCATCAACAACGTCGAGACCCTGGCCCAGGTGCCCCGCATCATCGGCAAGGGGGCCGAGGCCTACCGGTCGCTCGGCACCGAGAAATCCCCGGGCACCAAGACCTTCGCCCTGACCGGCCACGTCTGCAACACCGGGCTCATCGAGGTCCCCTTCGGCGCGACCCTGCGCGAGGTCGTTATAAACATCGGCGGCGGCGTCACCGACGACCGGGGCAATATCGACAAGACCGGGTTCAAGGCCGTGCAGATCGGCGGCCCCTCGGGCGGCTGCCTGACCCCGGACCTGCTCGACCTGCCGCTTGATTTCGATTCCCTGCGCTCGGTCGGGGCCATGGTCGGCTCGGGCGGGCTGGTCGTCATGAACCAGAAGACCTGCATGGTCTCGGTCGCCCGCTTCTTCATGGAATTCACCCAGCGCGAGTCCTGCGGCAAGTGCGTGCTTTGCCGCGAGGGCACGAAGCAGCTGCTGGCCCTGCTCGACGACGTCATCGAGGGCCGGGGCACGGCCGAAACCCTGGAACTGCTCGAAACCCTCGGCCACGCCGTGCAGATCGGCTCCCTTTGCGGCCTGGGCAAGACCGCGCCGAACCCGGTGCTCTCCACCCTCAAGCACTTCCGCAAGGAATACGAGGAGCACGTCTTCGAGAAGCGCTGCCGGGCCGGGCGCTGCAAGGCCCTGGCCCGGCCGACCATCAACCCGGCCCTGTGCAAGGGCTGCCGGTTGTGCGTCAAGGCCTGCCCGGTCGGTGCCATCATGGGCGAGAAAAAACAGCCCCACCGCATCGACGAGGGGCTTTGCGTCAAGTGCGGCGCGTGCGCGGCGGCCTGCAAGTTCGGCGCGGTGGAGGGAATCTAGCCATGACCAAGTCTGTTGCACCAACTGTCACCATTGACGGCAAGGTCGTCCCCATCGAAGGGGAACGCAACCTGCTCGAGCTGATCCGCAAGGTGAGGATCGACCTGCCGACCTTTTGCTACCACTCCGAACTCTCGGTCTACGGCGCCTGCCGCCTGTGCCTGGTGGAGGTGAAAAACCGGGGCATCATGGGCGCCTGCTCCACCCCGCCGGAACCGGGCATGGAGATCCGCATCCACACCAAGGAGCTGCGCGAGATCCGCAAGATCGCCGTGGAGCTGCTTCTGGCCAACCACAACCAGAGTTGCCCCACCTGCTTTCGCAACGGGGCCTGCAAGCTCCAGGAAATCGCCCGCAAGCTCGGCGTGTCCCAGGTCCGCTTCAAGCCCGTGCAGGAGCCCGTGCCCGTGGACGTCTCCTCGCCGTCGCTGGTGCGCGACCCCAACAAGTGCGTGCTGTGCGGCGACTGCGTGCGCATGTGCTCGGAAATCCAGGGCATCGGCGCCATCGGCTTCGCCTTCCGAGGGCATAAGACCGCCGTGCTGCCGGCCTTCGGCAAGGGGCTGGCCAATGTGGAGTGCGTCAACTGCGGCCAGTGCTCGAGCGTGTGCCCGACCGGGGCGCTGACCCCCAAATCCGAGATCGAGGACGTCTGGAACCTACTGGCCAATCCCGAAGTTACGGTGGTGGCGCAAATCGCCCCGGCCGTGCGCGTGGGCCTCGGCGAGTGCTTCGGCGCCGCCCCCGGCGACCCGATCATGGGCCGGCTGGTCGCGGCCATGAAGACCATCGGCTTCGACCAGGTCTACGACACCACCTTCGCCGCCGACCTCACCGTCATCGAGGAGGCCGAGGAATTCCTGGCCAGAAAGGCCGCCGGCGAAAAGCTGCCCCAGTTCACCTCCTGCTGCCCCGGCTGGGTCCAGTTCGCCGAGCAGTACTACCCGGAACTGCTGCCGAACCTCTCCTCCTGCCGTTCGCCCCAGCAGATGTTCGGCTCCCTGGTCAAGGAAATGCTGCCCGAACAGCTCGGCATCCCGCGCAAGAAACTGGCCATCGTCTCGGTCATGCCCTGCACGGCCAAGAAGTTCGAGGCGCGCCGGCCGGAATTCGCCAAGGACGGCTCCCCGGACGTGGACAACGTGCTGACCACCCAGGAGATGGCCCGCATGATCGAGCAGGCCGGGCTGCGCTTCAACGACCTCGAGCCCCAGTCCCGCGACATGCCCTACGGCTTCGGCACGGGCGCGGGCGTGATCTTCGGCACCACCGGCGGCGTCACCGAGGCGGTGCTGCGCTATGCCGCCGAAAAGGTCACCGGCCAGACCCTCTACGACACCGACTTCAACGACGTGCGCGGCGAATCGGGCCTGCGCGAGGTCAATGTGGAAGTGGGCGGCAACACCCTGCATCTGGCCGTGGTCTACGGCCTGGCCAACGCCCGGGTGGTCTGCGAGAAAATCAAGGCCGGGACCTGCGACTACGACCTCATCGAGGTCATGGCCTGCCCCGGCGGCTGCGTCGGCGGCGCGGGCCAGCCGGTCAACCTGGACCTGGCCGCCCGCAAGCGCCGGGCCCAGGGGCTCTACAGATCCGACAAGGGCCGCCAGCTCCACAAGGCCCAGGACAACGTCTTCGTCAACCAGTGCTACGCCAAGTTCCTGGGCGATGTCGGCGGGCACAAGGCCCACGAGCTGCTGCACACCGGCTACCAGAGCCGGCGGCGCATCGCCGACGAGACCCTCGTGATCCTCGACGGCGCGGGCGAGCCGCGCCTGCGCGTCCAGGTGTGCCTCGGCACGAGCTGCCACCTGCGCGGGGCCCAGGACATCCTGACCGGCCTGCTCGGGCATATCGCCGAACAGGGCCTCACCAACGCCGTGGACGTGCGGGCGTCGTTTTGCCACGAGAAGTGCGCCGACGGCCCCACCGTCCAGATCAACGGCGACGTCATGACCCACTGTACTCTGGAGTCGGTCATCGCCGCCCTGGACGCGCACCTGCAAAATCCCCTGCCGCCCACGGCCGGCGCGAGCGCCGGCACGGGCTGCGCCTGCGGCAAGGGGTAAGGATAGGGAATACAAGAGAAGAGATGCGGGGGCGTTGCCCCCGCACCCCCACCGGGGGGCCGAGGGCCCCCCGGTCCCCCCACAAGGGGTACGGATGGAAGCGGGTTTCGCGTGGCAGCGCGGGACCCGTTTCTTGTTTTGGGGGATGAAGGGGGAGATTGCTTGCGCGCCGAAGCCTAATCAGGGCACAAGGGGAAGAGCGATCCAGGTCGCTAATCCCCGACAAGGAGCCCGCCATGGAACTGCTTGCCGCCTTTTTGACCGCGCTTGTCGCCTTTTTCGCCGCTTCGGCCCTGCCCGATTACGGCAGCGGCCTGTTGCTTGTCCTCGGACCGCTCTTCGGCCTGCTCGTGGCCGCGAGAAAAGGCCTGCGCGGCCATGAACGTCTGGCCTACGCGCTCAAGTATCTGGTCTTTTTCTTCGTCGGCGTGGGCGGCATCTGGGGCGGGGTCGGCCACGTCTTTTTCGCCGACAAGATCGCCGCCTCCATCGGCTGGGCCCCGAGCCCCTTCCAGTTCGAGGTGGGCATGGCCAATTTCGGCTTCGGCCTGGCCGGCATACTGGTCCCCTTCTTCCGGCCGGGCTACTGGTTCGGGGCGGCCGTTGGCCAGTGCGTCTTCATGCTCGGCGCGGCGGCCGGCCATATCGCCTCCATGCGGGCCGGCAATTTCGCGCCCAACAACGCCGGCGTGATCTTTTACACCGACATCCTGGGTCCCGTGGCCATGCTGGTCCTTTTTGCCATCCTGGCCCGCGCCAAGGAGAGCCGGCCCCGGTGAGACGCCCCCCGCCCGGCTAGCGCGCCGGGCGTTTTTGGCTTATGCCCGGCAAACGAATCCGTCTCACCGCAACAACGAGGATCGCATGCGCCGCACCTTAGTTTTCGCCTGTTTCGCCGTCCTGACCCTGGCCGCCGCCGTCCGGCCGGCCGTTGCCGAGGAAGTCGGCTGCGTCACCACCGAATGGAAACTGCTCGGAGCCAACCATAAAGTCTGCGTCAACGCCTTCGACGACCCGGACCTGCCCTGCGTCACCTGCTACATGAGCCAGGCCCGCACCGGCGGCATCTCCGGGGCCGTGGGGCTGGCCGAGGACCCGTCCGAATTCTCCCTGGACTGCCGGCAGACCTGCGCCATCGACCTGCCGCAAAAGTTCCCCAAAAAAAAGAAGGTGTTTTCCGAAGGCACCTCGGTCTTCTTCAAGGACACCCAGGTCACGCGCTTTTATGACGAAAAGCGCAAGGCGCTCATCTACCTGGCCGTCAGCCGCAAGATCGTCTCCGGCTCGCCGAAAAATTCCATCTCCACCGTCGTCATCCGCTAGGCCGCCCCGTCCATGCGTCCCTACGAATCCGTCGCCGTCGGCATGCTTCTTGTCGCCGGCGACGGGACCGTGATCGAGGCCGACGCCACGGCCGAAAACCTGCTGGGCGCCGATCCCGCCGCCGCTTCGCCGTTGCGCACGGCCGACCTCGGTCTGCCGGATGCGCTTTTGAGCCGCCCCCCGGGCCGGGGCGTCCTGCTCCACCGCGACAGGGGCGAGGGCGCGGCCCGCTGGTTGCTTGCCGCCGCGCGCCCCGTTCGCCTCGGTGGCGAAACCGTCTCCGCCCTGGTCCTGGCCGACGTCACGGCCGTCATAAACGATCTGGACAAGTACGAGGGCTTTTTCTCCAACGCCGTGGAAGGCATCTTCCAGTCGAGCCCGAGGGGACGCTTTCTCGACGTCAACCCGGCCCTGGCCCACATCCTCGGCTACGACGACCCCGAGGACATGATCGCGACGCTGACCGACCTGCGCTCGGAGCTCTACGTCGACCCGGCCGACCGCGACGCCTTCCTGGCCCAGTTGGCGGAGAAGGACGTGGTCACGGGCCTCGAAACCCGCTTCTACCGCAAGGACCGCTCGATCAAATGGATCTCGCAGGCCGCCCGGGTGGTGCGCGACGACCGGGGCGAGGTCCGCTACATCGAAGGCCTCAACATCGACATCACGGCCCGCAAGGAGGCCGAGGAGGCCTACAACGACATCCTGGAGCGCTATCGCACCATCGTCACCGGCAGCATCGACGGCGTGATGCTCTGCGGCGCGGGGGGCGAAATTCTGACCGCCAACCCCGAAACCGAGCGCATCTTCGGGCTGTCCGAATCCGATCTGGCCCTGGCCGGGCTCTCCGGCGTCATCGACGACGCCGAGGGCGGACTGGCCGAGGCGCTTGCCGCCCTGGGGCGCACCGGCAAATTTCGCGGCGAGCTGACCGGCATCCACTGCGCCGGGGCCGTGGTGCCGCTCGAGGTCTCGGCCAGCGGCTTCCCCCACAAGGACGGGGCGAGCCACGCCGTGTGGATCGTGCGCGACGTGACCGAGCGCAAGCGGGCCGAGTCCGTGCTGCGGGAAAACGAGGAGAAATTCCGCCGCACCTTCGACCAGTCGCCCATCGGGGCGAGCATCCTGTCGCTCGACTACCGCTTCCTGCGCGTCAACGACGCGCTGTGCCGCATCACGGGCTACGCCGCTTCCGAACTTCTGGAACGCTCCATGCTCGAGGTCACCCATCCCGACGACGTGCCCGAGACCATCCGCTGGGCCGAGCGCCTGCTTTCCGGCGAATTCGACCGCTACGAGATCGACAAGCGCTACGTGCGCCAGGACGGGGACACGGTCTGGGTGCACCTGTCCGTGCGGCTGATCCGCGACGTGGCCGGCCGGCCGCTGTATTTCATGCCCATGGTCCAGGACGTGACCGAGCGGATCAAGGCCGAAGCCGAGATGCGCGCGCTCCTGGGCGAGAAGGAATCCCTGCGCTTAAACCTCGAGGCCGTCTTCCGCGCCATCCCGGACGCCATCGTGGTGGTGGACACGTCCATGCGGGTGGTGCGCACCAACAGGGGGCTTACCGACGTCTGCTTCCTCACCGGCGGCGGCGAGGCCGGCGCGACGGGCCAGCAGGTGGTGTCCGGGGCCTGCCGGCGCGGCTGTTTCGCCGCCTTGCGCGAGACGCTCGCCACCCGCAAGCCGCTCATCGAATACCGGGTGGAATGCCAGGGCCAAAACCCCGGCCGGGTGGTGGTGGTCAACTCCATGCCGCTTTCCGGCGAATCCGGCGAATTCGTCGGCGCGGTGCTCATCATCCGCGACATCACCCGCCTGGCCAACCTGGAAAAGCGCCTGACCGACCTGCACAGCCACCGGGGGATCATCGGCAAGTCCAAGGCCATGCGCGACATCTATCCCGTTCTCGACCAGCTGGCCGAAGTGGACACCACGGTGCTCGTCACGGGCGAGTCCGGCACCGGCAAGGAGCTGGCCGCCGAGGCCATCCACTACGGCGGGCCCCGGGCCAAAAAACCCCTGGTCAAGGTCAACTGTTCGGCTCTGTCCGACGAACTCCTCGGCAGCGAGCTTTTCGGCCACGTGCGCGGGGCGTTTACCGGAGCCATCCGGGACAAGGTGGGCCGGTTCGAGGCGGCCCAGGGCGGGGCCATCTTTCTCGACGAGATCGGCGACATGTCCGCGCGGCTGCAGCTCGGGCTCTTGCGCGTGCTCGAAAGCAAGGAATTCGAGCGCGTGGGCGAGGCCAAAACGCGCAAGGCCGACGTCCGGGTCATCGCCGCCACCAACGTGGACCTGCCGGCGCGCATCAAGGCCGGGCTGTTCCGGGCCGACCTTTACTACCGGCTCAAGGTGGTGGAGGTGCGCCTGCCGCCCCTTCGCGACCGGGCCGAGGACATCCCGCTGCTCTCCGACCATTTCGTGCGCCAGTTCGCGGCCAACTTCGGCAAGGCCATCTCGCGCCTGTCCGCCGAGGCCATGGCCGTCATCATGGCCTATCCCTGGCCGGGCAACGTGCGCGAGCTCAAGTACGCCATGGAGCATGCCTGCGTGCTGTGCCTCGAGGGCGAGATCACCCCGGCCCACCTGCCGCGCGAACTTCTCGCCCCGCCGCTTTTGCCGTCCGGGACGGAGTCGCCGCCGCCGCGCCGGGGCGGGCTCACCCGGGAGATGGTGCTGGGGGCGCTTGCCGCCTGCGGCGACAACCGGTCCCGGGCGGCCCGGCATCTGGGCGTGGACCGCCGCACGCTCTATCGCAACATGGCGCGGCTCGGCATCGACTGAGCGCCCGGTCAAGAGTGTGGCAAACGCCTCACTTATGCCTCACATGGGGCGCAATGCCACATAATTACGCCCCACCCGCTTTGGCAATCCTTTCCCTCCTACAAAATAACATACCGTAATATTTTGCGTATTTTGAGAAATTTGAAATACGCATTCTGGCATGGACTTTGCCGGAAAGGAACACGGTGGAACTGCCATTCCATCGTGGAGCCGAAAAAACGCGCCCGCCCGCAAGCGCCGGTTCGGGCCGCCGGGACGGCGCGGGAACAAGCCGGCATCCGGCCAGGCGAATCCGGAATTCCCGCCGCCGCGCCACGCGCCGACGCGTGCAAGGACCGTACAGCCTTGAAGGCTCGGCCGAAAATGTTACTGCTGTCGCAACCACCAAATCCTTAACCTGGACGGAGGGGAAACGATGTCCGTACCCACTACGGCGACCCACGAGGGCCTGCCCGTCGGCAGGCTTTCGGCCTACCTCGACTGGCTGCAGATGCTCACGGGCGCGGCGCTCATCCTGTTCATGTGGGCGCACCTGATCCTCGTGTCGAGCATCCTGATCGGCCCCGGCACCATGAACGCCCTGGCCTGGTTTTTTGAGGCCACCTACATGGCCCAGGTCGGCGGCCCGCTGATCTTCCTGGCTTTTCTCCTGCATTTCGTCCTGGCCGCGCGCAAGATTCCCTTTGCCACCAGGGAACAGCGCATCATGCTGGCCAACGCCAAGCGCATGCGCCACACCGATACCTGGCTGTGGGTGGTCCAGGCCACGACGGCCATGGGCATCCTCATCATGGGCGGCATCCACATGTGGGTGGTGCTGACCAACCTGCCGATCACCGCCGAAAAGTCCGCCGCCCGCATCCAGACCGGATTCTGGTTCGTCTTCTATCTTTTCCTGCTCCCCATGGTGGAGTTGCACGTGGGCATCGGCTTCTACCGCATCCTGGTCAAATGGGGCTTCCTCGACCGTCAGGGACGCTGGTCGATCAAGAAGAAGGAGAACATGCTCACCGCCATCTTCATCGTCGTCGGCGTGCTCTCGCTTCTGCGCTACTACTTCCTGCCGCTCAAATAAGGACGCGACCCATGAATATCATACAGACCGATCTGTTGTGCATCGGCGCGGGGCTGGCCGGCGAGCGTGTGGCCATCGAGGCCGCCGAGGGCGGCTTCTCCGCCATCTGCCTGTCCATCGTCCCCGCCCGCCGTTCCCACTCCTCGGCCGCCCAGGGCGGCATGCAGGCGGCGCTCGGCAACTCGGCCATGGGCGAGGGCGACTCCCCGGACGTCCACTTCGCCGACACCGTCAAGGGCTCGGACTGGGGCTGCGACCAGGAAGTGGCGCGCCTTTTCGTCAACGCCGCGCCCATCGCCATGCGCCAGATGGCGTTTTGGGGCGTGCCCTGGAACCGCGTGGTGCCGGGCGAACAGACCTACTACAAGGGCGGCAAGCCCTTCACCGCCTTTGAAAAGCCGGAAAACGAGGGGCTCATCCACTCCCGCAACTTCGGCGGCACGGCCAAGTGGCGCACCTGCTACACCTCCGACGGCACCGGCCACTGCGTGCTCTACACCCTCGACAACCGCGCCGCCCAGATGGGCGTCAACGTCAAGGACAAGGTCGAGGCCATCGCGCTGATCCACGACGGCGCGACCTGCATGGGGGCCATCGCGAGATCGCTTAAGACCGGCGAGCTGACCGCCTATCTGGCCCGGGCGACCCTGATCGCCACCGGCGGATTCGGCCGCATCTACCGTGAGTCCACCAACGCCGTCATCTGCGACGGCGGCGGGCTCATCACCGCGCTCGATACCGGCGTGGTGCCGCTTGGCAACATGGAGGCCGTGCAGTTCCACCCGACCGGCATCGTTCCCACCGACATCCTGGTCACCGAAGGCTGCCGCGGCGACGGCGGCACCCTCCTCGACAAGAACGAATACCGCTTCATGCCGGACTACGAGCCGGAAAAGGCGGAGCTCGCCTCCCGCGACGTGGTCAGTCGCCGCATGACCGAGCACATGCGCAAGGGCCTCGGCGTCTCCTCCCCCTACGGCGACCACC
Source organism: Solidesulfovibrio fructosivorans JJ] (assembly GCF_000179555.1). NCBI lineage: Bacteria > Pseudomonadati > Thermodesulfobacteriota > Desulfovibrionia > Desulfovibrionales > Desulfovibrionaceae > Solidesulfovibrio > Solidesulfovibrio fructosivorans. The sequence goes on along the minus strand of NZ_AECZ01000005.1, from coordinate 20,057 downwards.
TCTGGCTCGACATCCGCCACCTCGGCGAGCACCACATCCGCACCAAACTGCGCGAGGTCGACGAGATCTGCCAATCCTTCCTCGGCATCGACCCGGTGCACCAGCTCATCCCGGTGCGCCCCACCCAGCACTATTCCATGGGCGGCGTGCGCACCAACAAAGACGGCGCGGCCTATGGCCTGAAAGGCCTGTTCGCCGCCGGCGAGGCCTGCTGTTGGGACATGCACGGCTTCAACCGCCTCGGCGGCAACTCCCTGGCCGAGACCGTGGTCTCCGGCATGATCATCGGCGGCAAGATCGTCGAATACTTGCAAGGCACGGAGACCACCTTCTCCACCGCCGCCGTGCGCGACGCCATGGAGCGGCAGAAAGCCCGCATCGCCGATCTCGTCGACTGCAAGAACGGTCACGAGAACCCCTACACCGTGCGCAACGCCATGTACGACTCCATCATGAAGGGAGCCGGCATCTTTAGAAACGGCAAGGACCTGCAAACCTGCGTCAACGAGTTGCAGGAAATCCTCGGCCGGGCCCGCAAGGTCGGGCTGCGCAGCAACGGCAAGGGGGCCAACCCCGAACTGACCATGGCGCTCAAGATCGAAGGCATGGTCAAACTCGCCCTGTGCGTGGCCTACGGCGCCCTGGAACGCACCGAATCGCGCGGCGCCCACACCCGCGAGGACTACCCCGCGCGCAACGACCGCGACTGGCTCAAGCGCACCCTGGCCACCTGGGCCCCCGGCGCGGACCTGCCCACCCTCAACTACGAACCGGCCACCCAGGTCTTCGAGATGCCTCCGGGCGACCGCGGCTACGGCGGCGGCCAGATCATCCCCATGGATGCGCCCAAGGAGTAGGAAGCGTGGGAGCCTCCGGCGGCCGGGGGGAAACTTTTTAGGAAAAAGTTTCCCCCCGGGCCCCCCTTCAAAAACTTTCAATGGAGAAACACGAAATGGGCAGAACGCTGACCTTCAACATATTCCGCTACAACCCGACGGACGAGGCCTCCTCGCCCCACATGGACAAATTCCAGCTCGACGAAACCGAGCGCATGACCCTTTTCATCGCGCTCAATAGAATCCGCGAAGAACTCGACCCGACGCTCATGTTCGACTTCTGCTGCCGGGCCGGCATCTGCGGGGCCTGCGCCATGGTCATCAACGGCCGGCCGGGCCTGGCCTGCCACACCAAGACCAAGGACCTGCCCGACGAAATCACCCTCATGCCGCTGCCGGTCTTCAAGTTGGTCGGCGACCTCTCGGTCGACACCGGCACATGGTTTCGCGGCATGTACCAGAAGGTCGAATCCTGGGTGCACACGGACAAGGTCTTCGACCCCGCCGCCCAGGAAGAACGCATGGACAACGGGCTGGCCGAGCGGATCTACGAGCTCGACCGCTGCATCGAGTGCGGCTGCTGCGTGGCCGCCTGCGGCACGGCGCTCATGCGCGAGGACTTCCTCGGCGCGGTGGCCTTAAACCGCGTCGCCCGCTTCATCCTCGACCCCCGCGATAAGCGTACCGAGAAGCAGTACTTCGAAATCGTCGGCACCGACGAGGGCATCTTCGGCTGCATGGGTTTACTTGGCTGCGAGGACGTCTGCCCCAAGGAGATTCCGCTCCAGGAGCAGCTTGGGCACCTGCGCCGCAAGATGGCCCTGGCCGCCGTGAAAAACCTCCTGCCCAAGTTCCTCAAAAAGGACTTTTAGCATGAAGACGATCAAGGCATCCGACATCACCGAAGCCGTGGCCAAAATGTGCGCCACGGCCAACCACGCGCTTCCCGACGACGTCCAGGCCGCTTTCGAGGCCTGTCACGCCGCGGAGGAGGCCCCGGCGGCCAAGGAGATCTTCCGGCAACTGCTCGAAAATTCCGAGCTGTCCCGCACCACCAACCTGCCGCTTTGCCAGGACACCGGGCTCGGCGTCTTTTTCGTCGAGGTCGGCGAGGACGTCAAAATCGAGGGCGGCAGCCTGCGCGCGGCCATAAACGACGGCATGGTCAAGGGCTACAAGGACGGCTACCTGCGCAAGTCCTCCTGCGATCCCTTCAGCCGCAAGAATACCGGCGACAACGCCCCGGCCATCATCCACTTCGACATCGTGCCGGGCGATGCGCTCAAAATCTGCATGATGGCCAAGGGCGGCGGTTCGGAGAACATGTCGCGGGTCACCATGCTGGCCCCGGCCCAGGGCTGGAAGGGCATCAAGGAATTCGTGGTGAACCGCGTGGCCGAGGCCGGTCCCAACCCCTGCCCCCCGACCATCGTCGGCGTCGGCATCGGCGGCAACTTCGAGCTGGCGGCCATCAACTCCAAAAAGGCGCTGATGCGCGCCCTGGACGACCGCCATCCCGATCCCGAGATCGCGGGGCTCGAGGACGAGCTGCTCGAAGCGATAAACAACCTCGGCATCGGCCCCATGGGCCTTGGCGGCAAAACCACGAGCCTTGGCGTCAAGATCAAAGTCGCGCCGTGCCACCTGGCGAGCCTGCCCCTCGCCGTCAACATCCAGTGTCACAGCGCCCGCCACAAGGAGGTCGTTTTCTAATGGCCGAACACCATCTGACCACGCCGCTTTCCGACGCTGACGTGGAGAAACTGCAAACCGGCGATGTGGTTTTTATAAGCGGCCACATCTACACCGCGCGCGACGCCGCCCACAAGCGCCTCGTCGAGACACTTGACGCAGGAGAGCCGCTCCCCTTTGACCTGAAAGGCGCGCTCATCTACTATGTCGGTCCCTCCCCCGCGCCTCCGGGACGACCCATCGGCGCGGCCGGACCCACCACCAGCTACCGCATGGATTCCTTTGCCCCCAGGCTCCATTCCCTGGGGCTCAAGGGTTCCATCGGCAAGGGCAAGCGCAACGACGCCGTCAAGGACGCGTTGCGCAAGTACAAGGCGGTGTATCTGGGAGCCACCGGCGGCGCCGGCGCGCTTTTGTCGCAGCGCATCGAGGACGCCAAGGTCATCGCCTACGAGGACCTCGGTCCGGAGGCCATACGGGAGTTGACGGTCAAGGACTTCCCGCTCCTGGTCATAAACGATTGCCACGGCGGGGAGCTGTACGTGAAGCCGAACCTCGGCTAAGCCGCGCCTTTTGGCGCGTTGCGGAGCACCCATGCCAACCCGAATCCTGCGCAAGCGCAAGCTGATCCCGGGGCAGACCAGCGAACTGGTCCTCGAAGCCCCACACATCGCGGCCAAAGCCAGACCCGGGAACTTCGTGATCCTGCGGGTCTGGGAAGACGGCGAGCGTATTCCGCTCACCATCGCCGATGCCGACCCGACCGCCGGGACCATCACCCTGGTCTACCTCATCATGGGCAAGACCACAGCCCATCTGGACACCCTGGACGCCGGGGACTTCCTTCTCGACGTCTGCGGACCGCTCGGCAAGCCGACCGAGATCCACAAGCTCGGCGGACCGGTCATCTGCGTCGGCGGCGGCACCGGAATCGCCGCCATGCACCACATCGCCAAGGGCCATCACATGGCCGGCAACCACGTGGTCACCATCATCGGCGCGCGTTGCGAAGACTTGCTGCTCTTTCGGGACGAGCTGTGCTCCTTTTGCCCCGAGGTCCTTATCAGCACCAACGACGGCAGCTGCGGCCGGCAGGGGTTCGTCACGGACCTGCTGGTCGAGCGCCTTACCGAAGACAAGACCGTGGCCGAAGTGGTGGCCATCGGCCCCGTGCCCATGATGCGGGCCGTGGCCGAGGCCACCCGGCCCTTTGGGGTCAAGACCACGGTCAGCCTCAACTCGATCATGGTCGACGGCATCGGCATGTGCGGCGCGTGCCGGGTCAGCGTCGGCGGCGAGACCAAGTTCGCCTGCGTCGACGGCCCGGAATTCGACGGCCACAAGGTGGATTTCGACGGGCTCGCCGCCCGTCTGACGTCCTTCAAGGAACAAGAACGCATTTCTTACGAGGAGTTCAGGAAAAGCCATGAATGCCACTGCTCCAAGTAAGAAGGCCAAGGCCCCCCGCACCGCCATGCCCGAGCAGGACCCCAAGGTCCGGGCCCGCAACTTCGAGGAAGTCGCCCTCGGCTACACGCCCGAAATGGCCGCCGCCGAGGCCGCGCGTTGTCTCCAATGCAAGAAGCCGGCTTGCCGCAAAGGCTGTCCGGTGGAAATCGACATCCCGGCATTCATCAAACAGGTCGCGGCCGGCGACCTCGACGCCGCCTACGGCGTCATCCGCGAAACCAACTCCCTGCCGGCCGTGTGCGGCCGTGTCTGTCCCCAGGAAACCCAGTGCGAAGGTTCGTGCATCCTGGGCAAAAAGGGCGAACCCGTGGCCATCGGCCGCCTCGAGCGGTTCGTGGCCGATTCGTACCTGGCCAGGTCGGCCTGCGAAACGGTGACCGGCACCCCGGCCTGCTCCATGGCCCGCGACGATCTCAAGGTCGCCTGCATCGGGTCGGGGCCAAGTAGCCTCACCTGCGCCGGCTATCTGGCCGCCCGGGGCATTCCGGTCACGGTCTTCGAGGCCCTGCACGAGGTCGGCGGCGTGCTCGTCTACGGCATCCCGGAATTCCGGCTGCCAAAGGGCGTGGTGCGCCAGGAAGTCCAGGCCATGAAGGCCCTCGGGGTGGAGTTTCGCACCAACTGGGTCGGCGGCAAGACCATCACCGTGCCCGAGTTGCTCGAATCCGGCTACGATGCCGTCTTCATCGGCGTCGGGGCGGGACTGCCGCGCTTTCTCGGCATCCCGGGCGAAAACCTGATCGGCGTGTTCTCGGCCAACGAGTACCTGACCCGCGTCAACCTCGGCCGGGCCTACAAGTTCCCGGCCACGGACACCCCGACCTTCCCCGGCAAGCACGTCGTGGTCTTCGGCGGCGGCAACGTGGCCATGGACTCGGCCCGCACGGCCATGCGCCTCGGGGCCGAAAAGGTGTCACTGGCCTACCGCCGCACCGAGCACGAAATGCCCTGCCGGCGCGAGGAACTCCACCACGCCAAGGAAGAAGGGCTGGAAATCCTGTGCCTCAACGCCCCGCTGGAATTCATCGGGGACGACAAGGGACGGCTGACGGCCATCGCCATGCAGAAGATGATGCTCGGCGAGCCCGACGATTCGGGCCGCTGCGCGCCGGTCGCCTGCCAGGGCGACACCTGTACGCTGGAGGCCGACATGGCCATCGTGGCCGTCGGCACCGGAGCCAACCCGCTGATCAGCCAGTCCACGCCGGGCCTTTCCACGTACCGCCGGGGCTACATCACGGCGGACCCGGAAACCGGCGAAACCTCCATACGCAACGTCTTCGCCGGCGGCGACATCGTCACCGGCGCGGCCACGGTCATTTCGGCCATGGGCGCCGGCCGCCGGGCGGCCAAAGCCATTGCCGAACGCCTGCTCGGGGCGGCCGCGGCCGATCCGCCACAGGCCCGCGCGGCGGATGATCCCGCCGACGCTTAAGCACCAAACCATCCAAGGAGTCCACACATGGCCCTTTTCACCAAGGAAGAAGCGCTTCGTTACCATTCCGCTTGGCGTACCGGCAAACTCGAGTCCGTGCCGATCAAGCCCTTCCGCAACCAGAAGGACCTCTCCCTGGCCTATTCCCCGGGCGTGGCCCTGGCTTGCAAGGAAATCGAGGCCAATCCTGAAAACGTGTGGAAATACACCAACCGGGGCAACCTGGTGGCCGTGGTCTCCAACGGAACCGCCGTGCTGGGCCTTGGCAACATCGGCCCCATGGCCGGCAAGCCGGTCATGGAAGGCAAGGGCGTGCTGTTCAAGATCTTCGCCGACATCGACGTCTACGACATCAACCTGGATACCAAGGACCCGGAAAAGGTCATCGAGACGGTGAAACTGCTCGAACCCACCTTCGGGGCCATCAACCTGGAAGACATCAAAGCGCCGGAGTGCTTCGAGATCGAGCAGCGCCTCATCGACATGATGGACATCCCGGTCTTCCACGACGACCAGCACGGCACGGCCATCATCTCCGGCGCGGGCATCCTCAACGCCGTGGAGATCACCGGCAAGAAGATCGAGGACTTAAAGATCGTGGTCTCGGGCGCGGGCGCGGCCGCCATCGCCTGCTCCAAGTTCTACGTCGCCCTCGGCGTGGACCCGGCCAACATCGCCATGTTCGACTCCAGAGGCCACATCAACACCTCCCGCACCGGCCTGCATCCGACCAAGGCCCAGTTCGCCCAGAAGCACGCCTACGCCAACCTGGGCGAAGCCTTCAAGGGCGCCGACGTGTTCCTGGGCCTGTCCAAAAAGGGCCTGGTGTCCCAGGATATGGTCAAGAGCATGGCCAAGCATCCGATCATCTTCGCCATGGCCAACCCCGATCCGGAGATCGGCTACTACGAAGCCAAGGAAGCCCGTCCCGACGCCATCATGGGCACGGGCCGCTCGGACTTCCCCAACCAGATCAACAACGTCTCCGGCTTCCCGTTCATCTTCCGCGGCGCCCTGGATGTGGGCTCCAAAAAGATCAACGAGGCCATGAAGCTGGCCGCGGCCAAGTCCCTCGCCGCCCTGGCCAAGGAGCCGGTGCCGACCGAAGTCATGGACATGTATGGCGAAAAGGACGTGAAGTTCGGCATCGACTACATCATCCCCAAGGCGCTCGACTTCCGCATGCTGGAATGGGAAGCCCCGGCCGTGGCCAAGGCGGCCATGGATACCGGCGTGGCCAAAACGACCATCGACCTCGAACAGTACAAGAAAGACCTGCGCGCCCGCATCGACGCGTCCCACAAGCGCATCGACGCCTACGTCGCGACGTATAATTACGACTTCTAGAAAAGCCGAAAGGAACTGGGGGGAAACTTTTCTGAAGAAAAGTTTCCCCCCAGGCCCCCCTTCCAAAGACTTCTAACAGTTACAAATTGTTAGCAGTATCCCACCTGTAACCGTTAAACGTTTTGGGGAGGGGAGAGCGCGAGCGGGGAACCCTTTTTTCAAAAAGGGTTCCCCTCTCGCATTCTCTTCCCCCTCCTAAAACTCCGGCTGCGCCGTACGCGACGAGAACGGCCAGGGGCCGGGGCGCAGGAAGAGCGCGAAGTCGTTCCTTTCGGGATTGGTCAGCGACACGTGGAGGTCCGGGCCGGAGAGGTGCAGCGGCGGCAGCGCCCGCGCGTCGAGATCGGCCTCGATATACATGTCGTCCACGTTCCAGGACGGAGAGAGAAACCCGGCCTGTTCCCCCTGCTGCAACTTGAAGGCGACGATCACGGTTTTGGCCGGCGGATCGAGGCGCAGCCGCCGGTAGGAGTAGGCGCCGGCCGGCGTCCAGGTGCACTCCTCGCCGCCCGTCTCCTCGACCAGGGGCCGGTAGGTCTTACCGCCATCCGTGGACACGGCCACGGTGGCCCGGTTGGGTTCGCACTTGCGGCAGGGGTTGGCGTAGACGAGGGGAAAGGCGCGCAGGCGCAGTTCGGTTATGGGCAGAGCCGAGGCGAAGGTGTAGGCGAAGGCGCAGTTGCAACCCACCTTGCAGGTCAGCGCCCCCCGCTCCAGCTTCGAGGGCGTCACGTCGCGCGCGTAGCTCATGGGCGCGGTCAGGCGGGAGGCGGGACCGGTCCAATCCGGAACGAAGGTGATGCGTCCTTTGCCGCCCGGAGTCAGGGTCAGGGTGCTTCCGGCCGGGGCCAGAACCGGAATGGTCAGGCTGGTTGCGCCAAGACGCAGGGTCGGGATGGAAATGGTCCCGGTCAGGCGTAGCGAGGCCGGCTCCTTGCCGAAATCCGGCAGCCCGCGAATACGGCGCTCGGGCGTTTTGGCCGAAAGCCCGATGCCCGGGGAGGTCAGGGTCGAATCGTAGACGGAAAGGGCAATCGTCCCCGCCCGATCGTGCAGGACGGCCACCGGAGAGAGCCCGGGATGGGCCGCGCGAAAGGCTTCGCCCTCCTCCGAGGTGCCCACGGGCAGGCCGAGGCCGGCCAGCCCGTCGAATTCCGGCGCGGCAAAGGCGAACAGCCCGACATCCGTGCCGTCATCCACTTCGCGCCAGGGCACGGCCCGGACATTGCGCAACAAATGCCTGGCCTGGATGGCCAGGGGACTTTCCGCGCCCAGTGCGGCGGCTTTTCCCGACAGGTCGGCGGTCACCGCCAGGCCGGCGAGATTGAGAAATCCTTCCTTGTGCCCGGGCTGATAGGACACGCGCACATACACCCGGCCCGAGGCGGCAAGGTCCGCCGGCACGGCATAATCCACCGCCACCTTCCGGCATCGGCCATGGTAAAAGCCCATCTCATCGAAAAAGGGGCTCGACGTCGTGACCGGCCGGCCGTCCTTCACGGGAAATGCCTCCTGACCAATGACGCCGAGATCGGTCATGTGGTCCCGGTTCGCTCCGGCGGCGACGATCAATTCGGAATCGGACGCCACGGTCGGATGCTGCTTGAAAAGCGCGGCCGTGACCGTCAGACGCAGTTTGGAAAGCGTCGTGCCGGGCGGGACCTCGAAGGCCCAGGTGGCGGATGCGGGCCTGGAATATCGCGCCGGGCGCAGCATGCCGAGTTCGGTATCGAGGGTCGTGTTGGCGGCGCTTAGGGCGTCGGCGTAAAATCGCCTGTCCCGAAAATCGTCCTTATAGCACCAGATGCCGTCCGGCCCCGGGTCCATGACCAGGGGGGCGCGGCTGGCTGCCGGGACAAGGGCGACGCGAGTGGTGGTAAAAAGCGCGCCGAATTCTCCGAGCGGCACGCCGACGGGACGTGGCCGCCTGGCGGCGGCGTCGGTGTAGAAGGTGTCGCTGACGAGAATGCGGCGATAGCCCGGGGCGGCGAAGGTCCCGGCCTCGCCGAAGCGCCCGGGCAGATACCAGCCGGCGGCAAAGCGGCGGGTATTGCGCTTATAGCCCTGAAACTCCAAGGCGTCGGCATCGCCGCGCACATCGTCCAGCCAGTGGAAAAATTCCCGGTCGAGGCTCATGGAGCGGTGGTAGAAATCCCGATACCCGACCAGACTCGGCCACAAAAGGACCAGACAGGCCAAAGCCCCGGCGGTTATCCCGGCCTGACGACCAAAGCGAAAGCGGGACAAGGCCCGGATGGCGATTTGGCCGCAAACGACCACGCCGCAAGACGCCCAAAGGACCAGGGACGGAAAAACCGTGACGCCATGGCGGGCCTCGAGGATCTGGCGCAACAGCCCATGGGAGCTGACCAGGGCCAGACTTGTTGTCCCGGCCGTCAGGGCCAACAGCCCCGTTTCCGCCCATTGGCGTCGGCGCAGGCCGTCCCCGAGGCCAAGGATCAGGGCGATGCACCAGGCAACGACAAAGGCCGTCGGCACGTCCGTATCGGGGCCGATAAATCCGCGCAGGATTTTGCCGGCAAAGGTGAAATCAAGCCCGGCCCAGGGCCGGATGGCCGGATCGTACAAGAAATCCCTGACAAAAAAGACCGCCTGCAACCACGGCAGATAGGCCGCGGTGACCACCGCCCCCGTGACCAGAAGCGGCGACAACCGGCGCAAGAGGCCGGCATGTCCCTCGGCCGGCCGTCGTCGCCACAGCATCACCCCGGCCCAAAGGCTCTCGGCGGCGAAAACGGGTAGGCCCTGGTAGCCGGTATAAAGCAGCGCAAGCGCACAGCCACCGTAGGCGATCCATGATTTCCGATCCCCCACCGCCACGGCCCGGGCAATGAGCCACAGGGAATACACGGCCAGACAAAGCAGCAGCGCGTAAGTTTTGATGGCCTGGGCGTAATTGAGCGGATAGAGCAGGAAGGTGCACAGGACCGTGGCGACGAGCCCGACGGCCGGACCGAACAGGCGTCGGCCGAGCAGCCACAGCCCGAGCGGCGTCAGCAGCGAGGCCAAAAGGCTCGGCAAGCGCGCGGCCAGCGAGCTTTGATGGATGGCCAGGGCCAGATGCTGCGCGGCGTAGACAAGCGGTGGCTGGAAATCGAAAATGGTGTCCGCCGGGCCCTGCCACTTCTGGACGGCGGCCATGCCGGCCAGGGGCATAAGCGCCCGGTCCAGATTGAGGTAGTCGTCCTCCCATAGGGAAGCTGCGTCGATGCGCCAGAGCCGGGTGGCGAAAAGCCCGGCCAGCAAGGCCAGAACAACCAGGGCCGTGATAAGCCGACGCCGGTCAACCCGCATGACCGCAACCTTCCCCTGCCGCAACGTCAAGGCCCGGCTTCGGTCCGCGTCGACGGGACGCGTCCTGACACCGGGTATTCATGGCGCACGCCACCCATGTCCCCCCGTTCCCGCCCGGTCCACCGGGCGCGCATGTAATGCGCGTTCTTATCGTTTGGACGTCCGCCGCGCAACGCCCGGGCAAGAGGAGGAATACGGGGGAAGGGAAAAACGGAGGCCTCCGACTTTTGACGCTCCTCGGCTTTCGGACATATGAACACTATGGCCGCCAATCAGACGACTCACGCGCAAGCGATACTGGACTCCATGATATTTTCAAAATAACGACACGGGAATCCGAAGGAAGAAGGAGCAAAGGCATGTTTGCCGCACCTCGTATATTCCGGACCATCGCAAAGGAGTATCCCTGTGCTGCCTCCTAAGAAAATCCTGATCGTCGATGACATGAGGGCCAACACGCGTCTGCTTGCGAAGAAGTTGTCGGGTGAATACGAATGCCTGACCGCAACAAGCGGCATGGAGGCCTTGGAGGTCGTGCATGCACAGCAACCCGATCTGATTTTATTGGATATACTCATGCCGGGAATGGATGGTTTCGAAACCTGTCGCCAGCTCAAGGATGATGAACGCAGTCGCAAGATTCCAGTCATCTTCATTACCAGCCTGGACGAAGACGAGGACGAGGCCAAGGGACTGGACCTCGGCGCCGTGGATTATATCCGCAAACCATTCCGTATGCCCATCGTCAAAGCCCGCATTCGAAACCACATCGAATTAAAACGTGCCCGCGACCTTTTGGAGGAACAGGCTTTCATCGACAGTTTGACCGCCATTCCGAACCGCCGCAGATTCGATGCGGTCCTGGACAAGGAATGGCGTCGGGCGCAACGCAATGGAGCGCCTTTGTCCCTGATCCTCCTGGATATAGATTTCTTCAAGAAATACAATGACAACTACGGACATCAACAAGGCGACGACTGCCTGCGCCGGGTGGGTTGGTCTTTGAAGGAGAGCGTGCGGCGCGCCGCCGATTTCGTCGCCCGTTACGGCGGGGAAGAGTTCGCGGTCATACTCCCCGGCACCGATACCCAAGGCGCATTGGACGCGTCCGACACGATACGCTTGCGTATTTCCTCTTTGGCAATCCCCCACGAGCATTCCAGCGTGGCTCCCCATGTGACGGTCAGCCTGGGAGTCGCGACATCCTACCCCGAAAGGAATCACGGACCGGGCGAGATCATCGACGCGGCCGATCAGGCCTTGTACCGAGCCAAGGAAGAGGGACGAAATACCGTCAAAACCGCTGGGTAACTTTTTTGGGAAGACGTCCCGCTCCTGATCGAGACCATGCCCGCTGCAACAGACAAAGGCGGAGTGATGCCTGATATTCATTGTTCAGCCGAGTTCTTGAAAGCCCTTGTAGAGGCATTGGAAGACAGCATTCTTGCCGCGGACAAGTTCGGGCGGATAATGGTCTGCAACGACAGGTTTCGCGCCATGTGGAATCTGGACGATCCCGCCCTCCTTGGCAGTGACACGGCTGCATTTTTCGATAGCATCACCGCCCAGCTTGACGGTTGCGCATCGGGAAAGGTCTATCCCGAGGACTTCGCACCCAACACGGGTGACGGCGAAAAGGCCGCCCCCGTTGTGTTGTCGTTAAAGGACGGCAGGGTCATCGAGATCCGCACCGCCGCTCTTTTTCCGGGAGCCGGGCAAGACGGCCGCCTTTGGATTTTTCGCGATGTGACCGCAACACGGCAGCGGGAAAGGTATTTGCAGGACTCCATTCGACAATTGACCGACATCATTGAATTTTTACCAGAACCGACCATGATCGTGGACAAGGACGGCATCATCGTCGTTTGGAATAAAGCCATTGAAGACGTTACGGAGGTGAAAAAGGAAGCTATCGTTGGAAAAGGGAATTACGAATATGCGCTACCGTTCTACAATGAAAGAAGGCCAATTCTTATCGACTGGGTCTTGGACGACCGGGTCCCTATAGAGCAATATACGTTTGTGCAACGAAAGGGAGAAATGCTTTTTGGTGAAATTTATACACCAAATGCATTCGGCGGGAAAGGGGCCTACCTTTGGGGTGTGGCCGCGCCACTCAAAGACAGTTCCGGAAATATCGTCGGCGCCGTCGAGTGCATGCGCAATGTTACGGAACGCAAGATGGTCGAACAGGAGCTGCACAGGGCAAAGCTTGCCGCGGAAGCCGCAACGAGAGCAAAATCAGAATTTCTTGCCCGTATGAGCCACGAAATACGGACACCAATGAATTCCATACTCGGTATGAGCGAACTTCTCGAAGAGACATCGTTGGATTTCGACCAGAAAAACTATGTTCAAACATTGCATTCTTCCGGTGAAATGCTTCTTGCCATTATCAACGACATCCTCGATTTTTCCAAGATCGAAGCCGGGCAAGTGGATCTTGAGTGCGTTCCGTTCGACCTCATCGACCTTGTGGAGGGGATCGGCCGCATTCTTGGCCTCAAGGCCCAGGAAAAAGGACTGAAATTGACCTGCTGGGTGGCTCCTGAAGTACACCGACATGTCCTCGGCGATCCGACCCGGCTGCAACAAATTCTCATCAATTTGCTAAGCAATGCCATCAAATTCACCGAGCACGGCGAAGTCACACTCCATATTCTTCCCGGCCCGCTGCCCGCGGACAAGGAAACGATCCTGGTGACCGTCAGCGATACCGGAATAGGCATTCCAAAGGACAAGCAGGAGTCGGTGTTCGAGAGCTTTTCCCAGGCCGACACGTCGACGACGCGTAAATTCGGCGGCACCGGCCTTGGATTGGCCATATCCAAAAAGCTGATCGAACTTATGGACGGAGGAATCCGGATAGAATCCAACGAGGGTGCGGGCACCACCTTCCTCCTCACCGTCAGGCTCAAGCATACGAACGAGCCCCCGGCATACGACCCGTCCGACACCCATGTCGCCAACATGCTGTCCGGTGTGAAGGTATTGGTCGTGGATCACAACGAAACGAACCGGTTGTTGCTCCATGACCACCTGAACCGGTGGGGAGCTACCGTGGCCTGGGCGGAAGACGGACCCGCGGCCCTGGCCGCCGCATATGAGGCCGAGGGATCAGGAACGCCCTATGACGTCATCTTTCTGGATATGCTTATGCCCGGCATGGACGGCATGGAGGTGGCCGAGAAACTCAGGCGGCTGCATCCCCAGGCGCCGCCGCACATCATCCTCAACACCTCGAGCGATACCTTCGAAAACCGGCTCAAATCCAAAAAGCTGCATCTGGACGGCTTGTTGCCGAAGCCAATCAGACGATCGGATTTGCGGTCGCTCTTTTCAAAAATCCTGGGCCGGACCGAGCGGCATGCGGATTTGGCGGGCGCGCGGAATCCGACCGGAAACCTGGACGGCATGCGCCTGCTTCTTGTCGAGGACATCGCCGCCAACCGCATGATCATTCAGCATTATCTCAAAACAACCGGGATAGACATCGACGAGGCGGTCAACGGGAAAGTCGCCGTCGACACCTATGCCCGGGCGGGCGGGCAATTCGATATCGTGCTCATGGACAGGGAAATGCCGGTGATGGACGGACTCGCCGCCACCCGGGAGATCCGCGCCTTCGAGCGCGGCCGAGGGCTGCCCCGCACGCCTATCATCGCGCTGACGGCCCATGCCTTTGTCCAGCACAAGGAAGAAAGCCTACAGGCCGGTTGCGACGCCTTTTTGTCCAAGCCGGTCAGGAAAAGCGACTTGGTGCAGGCCATCGAACGGACCGTCCCGCCCAACCTCGCCCGGTCAGGGCCTGGGACACGCCAGAAGAACGCGCGGTGCGCGCCCCCGCCGCCCGCCGCCGTCATCGCGGAACGCATTGAAGTCGATGCGGACCTGCGGGAGCTGATGCCGGCATTCCTGGATGAGATCGACCAGGAAATGGACTCCATCGCCAGATCGATACGGCACGGGGACTTCGAGGAGCTGCGCCGTCTGGGCCACGGATTGAAGGGCGCGGCCGGCAACTATGAATTGCAGGCGCTTTCCGAACTGTATCGCGGGTTGGAGCATGCGGCCAAAAACCAGGATGCGGCGGAGGCACGGGCAATAACGGAGAGGATCAATACCCTTCGGGCCACAATGGAAATCAGGTTCGTCGCGAAATAACGTCGTGCGTATCCCGATTGGGTTTTGGGCGGGAGGAAGACGGCAAGAGGAGCCCCGTCCGGCCGTTCCTTGGCCAGGGGCGCTTTTCAAAAATTTCAGGCTCGCACGAAACGAGCGGATCACCTGGGAAGGCTTTGGAAGGGGGGGCTTGGGGGAACCCCTTTCGGCAGGCAAGGGTTCCCCCAAGGCAGCCTGCCTCAGGCGCGAAGCCTGGGGCGGGAGTCGCGGCGGGGCTGGCGGGCGGCGGCCGGGATCACGCGGGCGGCCGGGGCGGCGGGCCGGGCGGGCTCCTTTTCGCCGGTCAGGTCGCTGCGGTGGAAATACACGTACCAGTCGTTGGCGCTTGCGGCCCGCAACTGGGGTTTGTCCGTCTTGTGGGCGAAACGCCCCAAAAGACGGTCGGAGAACCCATAGACGCGATCGGCCAGCACCACAGCGCAAAACGCAAACAGGAATTCGGTAAACGCCAGTCGCAGTTCCATAGAGTCCTCCTTGGGGGAAAGGTTTTACGTTTCTTCGTCCAGAGGCACGGCGTCCGCATCTCCCGGCGCGGCTTTGACCACCAGGACCGGGCAGGAGGAAAGGGCCAGCACCCGCTCGGCCACGCTGCCGAGCAGCAACCGCCGCAATCCGCTCTTGCCGTACGATCCGAGCACCAGGCAGCCGGCCCCGACCTTGGCGGCATGGGCCGCGATGGCGCGGTCCGGGGAGCCCTCCAAGATGGTCACCTCGCAGGGCACATCGCGCTCCTTGGCCGCCTTGGCCACCGCTCCCGTGGCGACGAGCGCCCGGCGCTTGATGTCCTCGAAGATGCCGTAGATCAGATGCCTGTCCACGGGCACATCGAGGACCGCCACCACATCCAGGGAGCCGGCGTAGGCGGCGCACAGCCCGATGGCGCGCCCGGCGGCGGCCATGCTCTGCTTCGAGCCGTCGACCGCCGTGACCACCTTGGTGAAGTCCAGCTTGGTTCGTTCTGGAACAAGCAGCACGTCGCACGGACTGTAGCCGATGACCTTGGCCACGTTTCTCCCAAGCAATATCCGTTCCATATAGGCCCGGCGGGCGTCCCCCAAAACGACCAGGCTGGCCTCCTCGCCCTCGGCCGCGTCCACCAGCCGTTCGAAGGCCTCGCCGGCCTCGAGCACCTTTTTAAGCGGCAACCCGGCCTTGGACGCGGCCTCCCCCGCCGCTTCGAGGGCCTCCTCGAAGGGACGCAACAGTTCCCGGCGCTCCCGCTCCCGGCCGATGCGTTCGAGCCCGCCCAAAGCGGGAGCCACCGCAACGGCGACAAGCCGCCCCCGTAAGGAGGCGGCCAGGATCATGGCCTGCTCGAAGGCTCCCCGGGAGGCCGGGGAGCCGTCGAGCCCGACGACAATGGTCTTGGGTCGGTGCACGTGCATCGGGCTAGGCCCCGCTTTCGAGCCTTCTGGCCTTGAACATGGAGGCCAGGATGATGCCCGCGCCGATCAGCAGAGCCACCACCATGATGCCGAAGCTCGTCTGGGAGAGCAGCGACACGGTCGTGTCGGCGAAATTGGTCAGGGAAAGCTTGTTGAGGTACTTGGGCATGGCCAAAAAGCGGCTCACGGCCACGATCAGCATGATGATCGCCATGACCATCTTGATCATGTACTCCTTGACGTAAGTGGTGCCGATGGCGCCGAGCTGCACGCCGAAGAGCGAGCCGCCGAGGATGATCAGCGTAAGGCGGATATCGACCATGCCGTAGTAGGCCCAGATCAGCGTGCCGCCAAGGCCCATGACGAAGGCGATGACCAGTTCGGAAGCCGAGGCCACGATGCTCGTGACACCGATGACGTACATGAGGCCCGGCACGCCGATGAACCCGCCCACGGCGATAGTGGCGGCCAGCATGCCGGTGGCCAGGGCGACGGGGATCAGAAACCACATGGAGATGCGCACGCCGGCCCGCTTGAAGGTGATCATGGGCCACAGTTCGATGGCCTGCAGGCGCTGGGCCAGCCGGTTGGACGATCCCCCCGCGCCGCCGTTGCGGGCCAGGCGCATGGCGTCGCGCATGACGAAGCTGCCGACGGTCAAGAGCACCACGACGAAGGCCAGGCTGACGTAGAGGTTGGAGCCGGCCTGCCCCCAGCGCTCCAGGATGGTGGTCTGGACCTTGATGCCGAGCTGGACGCCGATCTCGGCGAAAAGCCCCATGATGACGCCCAGTTTGATGTCCACTTGCCCGTAGCGGTAACGCTTGATGGACCCGACCAGGGCCTTGGGGAACTTGTGGCACATGTTGCTGGCCACGGCCACCGGGCCGGGCACGCCGAGGCTCATCATGCCCGGGGTGAGCACGAACGCGCCGCCGGAGCCGATAAAGCCGCTGACCAGCCCGCCGATGAAGCCGACCAGGAAAAGAAATATGACCGAATAGACATTGAGGTCGATGAAGGTAATCATTTCGCCAGCGCCGTGCATGTCCTCTCCTCCCGTACCCTTGCGGTGCTCGTAACCCTTGAAACCCTTAAGATGCGGCCGCGACTGTCCCGGGCCGCCATAAAATGCCTACGCGTTGATCTGGGCGGCAGCGCGGCCGTCCTTGCGCTTCTCGGTCGAAACGGCGGGCTGCTTCTTGGCCGCCGCGCCCTTGGAGGCCTCGATGCCGAGCGCCGACCAGAAGGCGCCGGTGAAGCTGCCGTGAATATAGGAGAACAAAAAGACGGTGATGACCGGCACCACGGCGTACAGGCCGCCCTTGGCCGACAGGTTGGCGACCCAATCGCTGTGGGTGAAAACCGCGGCATACAGAGCCACCGAAGCGATGCCGAAGATGACGGAACGAACCCCGTTGCGCTTGCGCGTTCTCTCGGACATGGACAACCTCCCAGGATTTCGGTGTTGCAGCATCTTGCGGCCGCGATCGCGCCCCTTGCCGTCCGCTTCGGCCACATCCAGGCCGAAGACCGGCACGGGCGAACGCCGGGCCACATCCTCAAGTCGAATCGCCGGATCGAGCACCACGAAATCAATGCGCCGGCCACCGTGCACCAGGGCCAGCACCGCCTCGGACGCCTTGCCCGAAGCCGTGACATGCTCGAAGCCAATGTTTGATTGTTGCGCCTTTTCCGCGAACACGGCCGCGTCGTGGGCGGCGCCGGCGGCGAAGCGCTCCCGCCGTAAAAGCCTGTCGCCGAACCGGGGCAGGGTATCGACGTAGGCCGCCAGGATCCCGAGCCCCAGCCGCTCGGCCACGCCCAGGGCGTATTCGGTCAAGGCGGCGGCCGCCTGGCCGCCCCGGACCACCACCAGCACCTGGTGGGGCCGTCCGGCCGGCATCTGGGTTTCCTGCGTCATGGTCGCGGCGTCGTGCATCCTGTCCTCTCGTTGTGGGCTTCGCGCCCGGATTGCGCTTTTAAGAACAAGATGCGTGCCATTTTGAAACATTCTTCTAATAATTTGTTTTTATTTGATAAAACTTGATTTCTTAAAAACTGACTGACCACTCAGTCAGTGTTGCCATCTGCAACGCAAAAAGGCCTTGCGAACAAAAAACCCCATAACCGCGCCCTCTCCGGCCGTTCTTCGTTTCGCGTTGCAATCTGCAACACCACCTCCCAGTCGTAACAATGCGCAACAGGCAACCCGCTTGCGGCCAAACCGGGATATTTGCCCGGCCGCCCGGTTTGACGCTAGATTGCCCCATCCGTCCGCAAGGAGAACGCCATGTTTTTCCGCAACAAGCCCCGCCAGGCCGAGCCCGCCGCCCCGAACGCCGCGGAAGCCGATACCGGCGTGCTCGAAACCCTCCGCCGCTCCGTGGAAGACGCCAATTTGCCGGCTCAGGCCGCCGATGCCGCCGGTCGCGAATTGGAACGCCTGGAAAAGACCGACCCGTCCGTGGCCGAATACGCTGTCGGCATCAACTACCTTGAATTTTTATTGAAACTTCCCTGGAACAACTGCACCCGCGACACCCTCGACCTCACCCGGGCCAGGGAAGTGCTGGACGCGCGGCACCACGGGCTCACGGCGGTCAAGGAGCGCATCCTGGAATTCCTGGCCGCCCGGGCGCTTCGCGGCGCGGCCAAGCCGAAGCTCCTCGTGGTGGACGACGAGGAGATCGCACGCATGAACATGGCCCATGTTCTGGGGAAGGAAGGCTACGAGGTGCGCACGGCCGGGGACGGCCTGGAGGCGCTCGATGTCCTGACGGCCGGATTCGCGGCCGATGTGGTGGTGACGGATCTCAAAATGGAACGCCTGGACGGCATGGAGCTTTTGCGGCGGCTGCGGCGCACCGCTCCGGACGCCGCGGTCGTCATGGTCACCGGGTTCGCCACCGTGGGCACGGCCGTGGAGGCGCTTCGCGCCGGGGCCGCCCACTACCTCGGCAAGCCGGTCAATCTCGACGAGCTCAAAAAGACCGTGCGCGAGGTCCTCGACGCCAAGCTGGCCGCCTCGCCGGGGCGCGGGCCGGTGCTGTGCTTTTCCGGCCCTCCCGGAGTCGGCAAGACGTCCGTGGGCCAGGCCGTGGCCGAGGCGCTCGGGCGCGAATTCGTGCGGTTGTCTCTGGCCGGACTTCGCGACGAGGCCGAACTGCGCGGCCACCGGCGCACCTACGTCGGGGCCATGCCCGGGCGCATCCTCAAGGAACTGGCCCGGATCGGCGTGTCCAACCCGGTCTTCATGCTCGACGAGATCGACAAGATCGGCGCGGACTTTCGCGGCGACGCCGCCTCGGCCCTGCTCGAAATCCTCGACCCCGAACAAAACGCCCGCTTTTCCGACAACTACCTGGAAATCCCCTTCGACCTCTCGCGCATCATGTTCATCGCCACGGCCAACGACGTCTCGCGCCTGCCCGGCCCCCTGCTCGACCGCCTGGAAAACCTGGCCTTCCCCGGCTACACCGACCGGGAAAAGCTCGGCATCGCCAAGGATTTCCTCCTGCCCCGGCACCTGCGCGAAAACGGCCTGTCCCCGGATTCCATCACCTTCACCGATCAGGCCCTTGGCCGCATCGTCGACGACTACACCCGCGAATCCGGCCTGCGCGGACTCTCCCGCGAAGTCGGCGCGGCCTGCCGCCGCTTGGCCCGGCTCACCTTCGAGGACAAGGGCACGGCCCCGACCGCCATCGACGCCCCGGACATCCCCAAGCTCCTCGGGCCGCGCCGCTTCACCCGCGAGGCGGCCGAAGCCGGCGACCGCGTGGGCGTGGTGACGGGTCTGGTCGTCGGCGAGCACGGCGGCGAAATCGTGTTCGTCGAGACCGCCCGCATGCCGGGCTCCGGGCAGCTTCTCCTCACCGGCTCCCTCGGCGACGTGCTGCGCGAATCGGCCCAGGCGGCGCTCAGCAACATCCGCAGTCGTGCCGTCGAACTCGGCGTCGATCCGGACTTTTTCGAAAAAACCGACATCCACGTCCACTTCCCGGCCGCGGCCATCACCAAGGACGGCCCCTCGGCCGGGGTCACCATCTTCTGCGCCCTGCTCTCCCTGCTGACCGGCCGCCCCGCCCGCTGCGACGCGGCCGCGACCGGCGAGATGACCCTGGCCGGACGCCTGCTCCCCGTGGCCGGCATCCGGGAAAAATGCCTGGCCGCCAAACGCGCCGGCATCACCACCGTTGTCCTGCCCCAGGCCAACGCCCCCGTGGTCGAGACCCTGCCCGCCGACGTGCTCGAAGGCCTCGACATCGTCCTGGCCGCCGACGCCACCGCCGCTGCCGAGGTGTTGCTCCGCAAATAAAAAGGCCTAGGGGGAAACTTTTCTGTAGAAAAGTTTCCCCCTAGGCCCCCTTCCAAAGACTTTCCTGGTTACCC